>CAVGLH010000148.1:0-5908 GCA_963630065.1 Bacteroides fragilis
TCTTCCGGCACATAGATGATCTCTCCGTTCTCCAGCTGGTAGGCGATTCCCACCTTCTTGCCCTTGTTGCCCGACTTCTTGCTCTGGTCTTCGGAGGGCGTGTAGCGGTTTATCTTCTGTCCGTCCTTGGTGATGATTTCCATATTGTCCTTGCCCGGGTTCTTCACCATGGTGAAATCCTCCTTGCTCAGTATCTCGGTCATACTGTAGCGTGTAACGAGAGCCACCATGAGGGCAACGGCAAATACCATCGCCACATCGAAGAGGTTGCTCACCACGCTCATCGGGTCGTCGTCCTCGCCGTCGTGGGCGAGTCGGTTTCTGCGTCTTTGTCTCATCTCAATATTTCAATATTTCCATATTTACTTCTTTTCATCTTCCAAGAGGTCTGCCATGAACTCCAGGTTGCTCATGTCCTCCTTGTACCAGCGGCTCTTGGTCTGCTTGGTAACAAAACCGATGGCTGCGGCGAAGAGGCCCACCACGGTAGTGGCGAAAGCCACCTGCATGTTGTATGCCATGGAAGCGATGTCGCCGGTGGAGAGACCCACGAGAGCGGGGCCCATCGGAATCAAGGTTCCCATCAAACCGAGCATCGGGCCCATCTTCTGGAGGGTGTTGGGCAGGGAGAGGTCCTTATCGACAAACTGCGCATACTGGTCGAGCACACGGTTCACCTGTGCCGGGCTCTTGCGCACCTCCACGAGCTTCTTCATGTAGCCCACGATGACCGCCTGCTTGTTCTTGGGCAAGCGTTCGCCCAGGCTGTCGATGTTCTCCAAGGAGAGCGCGTTCATCTGCTCACGGATCTCCGCTCCCGTCTTGCGCTTCACAAGATACTGGCCGAAGAAACCTCCGAGCAGCAGCAGGGCGCGCAGGAAGAAGAAGATTAACAATACTACCACGGGCACCAACATACCTGTGGAAATCCAAAACAATACGTCTGATATGTAATTCATTTTTTATAGTTTATAATTTATAGTTTACAGTTTATAGGGGGCTGGCACCATTATAGCTTCTGACTGAGTTTCTGCATTTTTACGCGATAGTAACACAGGCCGAGAGCCATACCCACGATGACGATGGCGATGACTCCGAGGAGCGATTTGAGGTCAACGCTGTTGATGCCCGCCACCGCCGTGTTGCCGTTCACTGTGCCCACGATGCCCATCAGGCCGAGCAATACTTCTACCAGGAAGAGCAGCTCCAGGCGGATGGGACGCTCCGGGAGGAGCCAGCGGATGCCGTAGGTAAGGGCTGGTGTAAGCACCAACAAAGCCACGGCGAGCGTCCACGCCACCACCTGGAACGACATTCCAGGCAGCATGAAAATCATCATCACCAGGAGGCTGAACAGCACGGGGAACACCAGCAAGCCGGGGAAATACTTCAGGGCGATGTAGAACATCCACTTCCTGCGGCTCACATGCTCCGAGGTCTTCAGGTCGACGTGATGCACGCAGAAGAGCATCGTCAGCGCCACATCCACGCTCAGCAGCACCGCCATGTCGAGCATCAGCTTTTGGTCGGCTATCCAAGCCGCTATCTGCGTCTTCGACTGCTCGATGGCGAAAGGCCACGCCATTCCCACGAAGAAGGCTACGAGTACCGAGATTATCATTATCTCCTTCACTCCGTGGAAGGTCTGCTTCAGCACAAAGCTGAAGCAAACCAATATCATCATTACTAAAACTAATGTCTCCATACTATGGAAATATTTAAATATTGAAATATGGAAATATTATTCTTCACTCATTATTTTCCTGCGGCGGCGCATGTAGAGTGCGAGGGCTACGAACGCCACGATGACGATGACACCCACTACGATGCCGCTTACCATGGTGGTGGTCTTCTCGGACTCGCTGCTGAGGGTTTCCTTCTTCATCACCATGCCCTTGTCGTTGCTGTTCTTGGCAGCCTGGGCGTCGCGGATCTGCTCCACGTTCTGCTGATACTCCTTGGCTGTTGAAGCATCGGTGTTCTTGGCGATGTAGTCGCGAAGTTTCGAGTTGTTGCAGACGAAGCCCGAGCAGGACGGCTTGTACTTGTTCACCGTCTCCGTGTGGAGCTTGGCGATGTCGGCGAGCTGCTGGGGCGTTGCCTTCCACATACCCTTGCGGGCACTCTCCATCATCACGGCAGTCATCTCCATGAGGGCGGCGGGGTTCTGCTTGTCGAAGAACTCCTTGGTGCCGAGATTGTACTTGTCCTTGACATATACATTATAAATCTCGTCCCACATCTCCTTGTCTATCGCCTTCGGCTTCATCACGTTCCAGCCGTAGGTGTTGGTCACGATTTCGGCGAAGGTGCTGGCACTGCTGGCACCGCCCTTCATCTTCTCCTTGATATAGGCGGGGTTGAAGATGGTGGTGCGGCCCTCTACGCCGATGGCCTCCTTCACCTCCTGCATACGCATGTTGCTGTGGTTGCGGTAGTCGGCGAGATAGGCGTCGGGGTCCTTGCCGGTGACGTTGCGCACGGCGAGGTTCATACCGCCCATAAACTCATACACATGGTCGAGGCTCAAGGCTCCCCAGGTGTTGCTCTGGCGGGGCTGAACCACCACGTCGGTGCGGGTGAGAGCCGCCTCGAAGGCAGCCTTGCGAACGGTCTCCCAGTTCTTCTCGTCGCCGTAGTAGGCACCCATGTTGTTCATATACACCTCGGCTATCTGGCTCTCCTTGTCCCAGCGGTCGCCGGCGGTCACCATTTCCTGGATGCCCGTGCCGTAGTTGCCGTTTACGCCTCCGAAGACGCGGTACATGCTCACTTCGCGAGCCTCCTTGGGCGACATTCCCTTCTCCACGAGCAACTTTTCCGACTCGGTAACACCAGCCTTCACGAGGTTGTCAAACTTGTCGTCCTTGGCATTGGCAGCCATCTCTATCGCCTTGTTGATGAGGAAGAGACGGGAAGCGGCGAGGTCGCGCAACTGGCCCGAGGTCTGCACCACTACGTCGATGCGCGGACGGCCCAACTGCTTGGACGGGATGAGTCTGAGGTCGGTAACTCTTCCGAAGGCATCCCTCACGGGTTCCACACCGAGCATATAGAGTATCTGTGCGATGGTGGCACCCTCGGTTTCGATAAACTCACTGCTCCAGAGCGTGTAGCTCACCTTGCGCGGATATTCGCCGTTGTGACGCTCACGATACATCCTGATGGTATTGTCGCAGAGTTCCTGCGCCTTCTCCCAGGCATCCTCCGAGGGCGTGTTCTCCACGTTGATGGAGAAGAGGTTGCGGCCCGTAGGCAATGTGTTGGGGTTCACGATGAGGTCGCCACCGGGCGAAGGAGCCGTGTAACCACCCTTCAGGGCGTTCATCAAAGAGCTCATCTCGATGGACGGACTCTGACGGAGTGCGTCGGAATACTTGCCCACGTTCTGCAAGGCGTGCTCCACGGTGGTGATTGTCTGTGCCAGATGAATCTGCTGACGGGTGTATTTCGGGGTCTTCGACATCATGCCTGCCATTCCGCCCTTCTTTTCATCCTTGGCGTCAGAAGGCTTGCAGTTCTTGCCAGCCTTTGCCATCTTGGCTTTCTTCAGGTCGTCCTGATACCATTTCTGCCCCTTCTTGATGGCGGCCATCATCTTCTCGGGGAAGTGGCCAGTCTGCTCCATCTTCTCGAAAGCCTCTCGGCTCATCTGCGGAATCTTCTTCTTGTGCGACACCTTGGCGGCTCTCAGCTCGCTCACGGTGCGATGGTCCACCTTCTTGGGCTTCTCCTTCGTGCCGCCCATCTGGTCTGCCATCTGCATCATCATCTGGATGGGGTCGGGAGCAGCCTGCATGGCCTCCACCTTGCGTGCCATCGCCAATTCGGCAGGCGTAATGCCCACATAGCGGCAGATGAACTCGTCGCTCACGTCCTTGCTGCCCAGGAGCTGGGTAACGGTGGCACGCGCCTTGCTCAGGTAGAGGCGGTCGAAGAGCTGCTTGTGCTTCTCCACGCCAGCCTGTGCCCTACCCTTCTGCTTATCTACTGCCAACATTCCGTAGGCGATGGGGTCGGTGGCCATGGCATAGACGCTCGTGCGGATGTCCTCGGGACTATAGGGTACGCCCATGGTGTAGAGCTGGCCGGTAATCTTCTCGTTCACCAGTTCCTCGGCGTAGTTCTCTATGCGGGCAATGTCGTTTGCCGAATAGGGCTTGCCCATCTGCTTGGTGTCGAGCCCCAGCTCACGGGCAATGCCCATCTTCACGGTCAGTGCCTTCACCTGGAGCGACTGTGCGTCGCCTGGCTTCTTGTCGTAGGCGGCGATGGCGTCGCTCAACTGCTTGTAGGTATTGCGAAGCTCACTCTCCTTGAAGGGAGCGGTGAGGTAACTCTGGGTCTGTGCGTAGGTGCGGCGCTTGGCTATCATTGCCTCACCCACGTTGCTGATAGTATATATATAAAGGTGGGGAACCACACCGATGAGTCGGTCGCTCCAGTCATTGCTGTCGAGTGCCACCTGCTTGCGCGGAGTATATTCCAGCGAGCCGTGGGTACCGAAGTGGATGAGTGCGTCGGCACCGAAGCCGTAGCGTGCCCAGAGATAGGAGGCTACATAGGTGTAGGGCGGTGCCTGGTCGGTGCCGTGCACGATCTTGAAGGAGTCGCCTCCCTCGCCTGCCATCACCTGCGGGATGAGCGCCACGTTGCCAAACTGCAGTCTTGCCACGGCGAGCTTGCCGTCGTCGGTAGCCATATACTTGCCGGGGAATTCGCCGTAGAGCTTGCCCATCTCCTTCACCTGCGTCTTGGAGAGTGCCTTCCGGCTCCATGCCTCAAACTGGCTGGCAGTAATCAGCGCAGGATGTCCTGTCTGCATAAACTTGGTGTAAGCTCCCTCTGCATAGGTACCGAACACGGCTCCCTGTGCCTGTATCATCTTTGCCAGTTCCTGTGCGTTGGCAGGCAGTTGGCCCACATTGTAGCCCTCGCCCTTCAGACGAACCAAGAGGTTGTAGAGCGAAGGAACCACCTCCATGCCCGAGGCTGTGAGGGCGTTCTGTCCGGGACCCTTGAAGTAGAAGATGGCGATGTGCTTGTCGCTGTTCTTCTTCTGTTTGAGGTTCACATAGCCCTGCACGCTCGCCACAAAGTCGTTCATGCGGTCGGGCACGGCATAAACCTCCTGCAAACCTTCCTTGTTCACACGATGGGCGAAGACGGCATAGGGGCGCACGGCTCCGTCAATCTCGGGAGTCACGATGCTCTGCGACATGAATCCTCCGCTCATGCCCTGCTTGTCGTTCTCCCAGTCTTCGGTGAGCCGGTTCACGTTGAGGGGTGAGAAGAGGGGGATGTTCTTCTGTTTGAGGAATTCCACGAAATAGTCGCCCAGCCGGCCATGCGCCATGTTGACGACAGCATTCACCTGGATGCTATCGGCATGATGGCCGGCGATGAAGCCCTGCAGCTTGTTCACACGATACACATTGAAGCCCTTTTCCTCGAAAGCCTTTTCCATGTCGGGAGCGGAGCCCATCATGCCGGTAATCATCACCACGGGCGCATTCTTCTTATAGAGTCCGTTCTCCGCAAGGAAGGCGTTGTATTCCTGCACGCTGTTGAAACCTCTCTCGTCGCCCTTCTCGTCCTTCGGGTCGAAATGGGTGAGGAGATAGTCGGGGTGCTCGTCCACACGGTCGGGTTCGGGAGCCTGGAACTTCTTGCCATCGATAAACTTACGGATATAAGCCAGCATGCTGCGGTAGTTCTTCTTGCCGCCGTTCTCGATGTACTGCATCAGGTAGTCGGCGTCGAAATTATCGACCGACACGATGTTGTTGGCGGGATTGGTGGCGGCATGGGTCAAGGTGGGAACCTTGTAGGAAGCCTCCTCCAGCTGCTTGCGCTGCGCCTCGTCGATGCGCAGTCCCATACCGTTCACGAGAATCATGTCGTAGTC
>CAVGLH010000149.1:0-5869 GCA_963630065.1 Bacteroides fragilis
GGTAATCATAGGAGGTACGGCGCCCTCGCCGTACCACTCAGGCAAGGAATTGCATCTTCGCCCATGAACAATGTACCAACTTGTTTTTTATTGCGGATTTGAGGTCTATAAAAAAATCGGTTCACCAGCAAAATCCATACGATTTTGCTGGTGAACCGATTTTGTGAATCTGTAACGGGGGCATCACAGTCATCCGCATCCTGATACCCGAATCATTCCGCTTATAATATGAACATGGACTGTAGGACTGTATTGTCGTCTGTCAAGTCTTTCTTTTCCTGGTTGTTCTGTGTGTTGTCCACATCAACTGATCTGTGGCGTGGCATCAAGAGTAGAGCTTTGGTCTCGTCATTGAAAATCTCTGTCTCCTCTTCAGTGAAGAATCCGTCGTCTTCATCTGTGTCCTCGTCGATGTTAATCAACTCGGGGATTTCCTTGACGGAAGCAATGCTCATAGTTGTCTGAGCGTTGGCCTTCTGTGCGAAGAACGATGAAACTGCAACGAAAGCTGCGATAGCGAGGGTGTTCCGTAAAGAAAACTCCAGATGCTAAAATAGTTTGCCAAGGGATTACTTTTTCAGGAGATATTCCGTGCCACTTTTGCTCCTTCTGTACTTGATGCCGTCTATATTTCGCAGACTTCTGCCCAGAGCCACGAGGTTCTTTATCTCCAGCGAACTGCCGAAACGCTCTTTCAGGGTTCTGAAGATGGTGGCGACACCGATGTACTCGCCTTCCTGTTCGTTCTTCGCAGGGGAGAAACAGTCGTAGAAACATTCCTGTAGCGGCATCTCTACCTGGAAGTCCTTGTTGCTGTCCATAAGGAGCTGGGTCTGCTGGGCATCGAAGTAGCATTTTTCTCCTCTGTCAAGCGCAGCCTGAGCCTGGGCGAAGAGCTGGAGGTGGTTGGGCTTCACGCTCACATCGATGGGCCCCGTCAGTTTCACTCCGATAAAGCGGCGGCTGCCTGAGGGGTCGGAGAGGATGTCGTCGATGTTGCTCGTGGCGATGAAGGAGGCTGTCCTCGGAAAGTCTTCCACATGGCTGCCGTAGGGCCGCTTGATCTTGACCGTGGGCAACTGGATGATGTTCTTCAGGAACCCCTGCTGCACATTGGCCGAAATCTGGTTGAACTCATCGAGGTTGATGACGAGGAATTGCGACATCGCCTGGAGCACCTGGCGTTTCTCCGAGAGGATGAGGTTGTCGTTGTAGCCCCATTGCAGTTCCTGCGGCAGCAGCCGGCGGCAGAACGTGCTCTTGTTGTAGCCCTGTCTGGAGATGAGCAGCGGCACCACGCTGTTGCCGTATTGGTGGATGCGGTAGGTGCGCCATTGTTCCACCATCCCCAGAAACCAGGTGTAAAACCAGTTTTCCCAGTTGGGGTTGTCGGTGGGCACAGTGCGGGCCAACGCTCTGATGTGGTCCTTGCCGTCCCATTTGCCGTAGCAGTCGAAGAGGTAGTCGCCGATGGGGTCGTAACTCTTGATGTAGTCCGACTCCAGATAGTTCCTCACGTCCTTGATGCTCGCCCTGATGTCGGCCAACTGTACCTCCAGCGTCATGCGCTTCTGCACGCGTGGACTTACGGGCATGAATCCGAGCCAAGCCCTGTCTTTCTCCAGATACTCCGTGTATTTCATCACGGTGTTGTATCTCAGCTCGTATTTTCCCTTCAGCAGGTTCATCATGCTCGTGATGTTGTCCTTGATGCTTGTTTTCTCCGGGTCGCCGGATGCACCGTCCTGTCCGTCGGTAGGCGAGTCGGCGGCTTTCCGCTGCATTTCGCCTTGGTATGCGTTCACTTTGATGGGCACGGCCTTATTATTATAATAAGGTGTGCAGTCCAGCGTCATCAGGAAATAGTTGTTCAGTGATGGCTGTGTGCCGTCGGGGTCATGGTTGGCCACGGTGCGGTAGATGGGCATGATCTGCCGGTAGGCCGCCCGGTATAGTTGTTCGGCATCGTTCTCGTTTGTCGGCAGGCTTCCTTCCTTGTCCGAATATTTCACCCATACGTGCAGGCTGTTTTCGTCCGCCCCCTCGATGGCTGCGAAGGTGGAGGGTAGGGTGGAGACGATGTTCTTCATCTCCTCCACGCCGCTTTTCTTGCCGATGTTTTTGAAGGTTATCAGGAGGATTCCGTTGTTGTGTTTGAAGACCAGGTTGTTGTTGCTGTCTTTCTCAAACTCTCCGGCGGGGATGATATGGAGCCACGTCTTCATGTTGTCAGTCTCGATGTAGGGCGTGTCGAGGTATCTCAGGTAGTTCCTGAATTTCTTGATGGTATCCTTGGCGTCGTCTTGGGCGATGCGTTCCAATAGTTTCTCCATGGTCTTGGTGGAGAGTTTGAGTTGGTGGTCTTTCGTGTTTCTCGTCAATGTTATTTTCATCTTGCTTGCTTTTAAATGATGATGCTTTTATGTGGGAATTTTTCTTTCGCGGTTTGGGACAGTTTCAGCGCATGAAACTTTGAGTTTCACCCTTTGAAACTGGGATTTCCAGACAGTGGAACGACTCGTTTCGTGGTGTGGAATCCTTTCAGGCGTCCTCTCCCGTCAGGTCCACCGTCTCCTTGTAATGGTCGAAGCGAGGTTCGGGATATCCGTATGCCCTGAAGAGGGTGGCCACTTCTTGCTGCTTTTCCGGTCCCAGCAGTTTCTCTCCCCGATGGTAACGGTAGTAGCTGGTTTTGCCGCCCAGCAGACTGATGGTTTTGCACCTCAGGCTTCCCACGTCTTGCTGCCTTACGTCGGCGTAGATGTTCCTGAGCCCCCATGCAGCGTTGATGATGCGTGGACGGAGGAAGTGGTCGCACTTTCCGTTTTGGAGGGCGTCGGGAAAGATGGCGTTCCCCGTTTTCATGGTCGGGTCCTTGAACTTGGCGGCAATCTTGCGGAAGCAACATCCCTCCTTGGGGCACGCCTCGTTGAAACAATAAGCCATACCGTGGTACACGATGCTGTTGACAGTTTTCTTGTCGTTTAAGTCTAATTCCATAATACTATAGCTTTTTAGTGGAGCTTGCATCCCTGTGTGGAAGCTGTATTCTCCATGTTGTTAATGCTGCAAAGATACGAAATTTTCTTCAAATATGCAAGTTTTCAGTGCTTGTTTTTTGCGAAAAAACAGCCCGAAAATGCAGTTAATGGTGTAGGATAGCTCAAAAAGGTGGCAGATAGGTGTAGGATAAATAAGGCTTCCTGTTTCGTAAGTCTTTGTAGGATAATATAATAAGCTGTAAAAGGTGTATGATGTATGATTTTTGCAAAGAAAACACTTACGTATGCGCGCGTAAGCATAAATCGAAAATAATGTAAAAAGTTTGCTACTTTCGGATTTTTTATGTAAGTTTGCATCGTCAATTAATGTTTAACCCTTTAAACTTTACGAAAACATGGAAGAAAACAAGACACCACAGAAGGAGAATCAGTTCCAGATGGGCATCAACCCAGAGGTAGCGCCAGGCAAGTACTCTAACTTGGCCCTCATCACCCATTCCAGCTCCGACTTTATCCTCGACTTCGCCTGCGCCCTCCCCGGAATGCCGGCTCCGCAGATTCAGGACCGCGTCGTTATGGCTCCCGAGCATGCCAAGCGTTTGCTCCAGGCTCTCCAGGGCAATATTTACAGTTACGAGCAGACCTATGGCAAGATCCAGATGCCAGACGAGGCTGAGCGTACCATCGCCCCATTCGGTACCCCCAAGGGCGAGGCTTAATGGATAAGTAGCATACTTCAGAAACTAAATTAACTGCCTAAAAACCACCTATACTACCTAATTTGTATATGTAAAAGTTATTTTTAGTTAAATTATTGGCTTGTTCTTCATTTGCTTAATCTATAATTAGGTGATTTGAAGAAAAAGTTGTAACTTTGCACCCCGAAAGCCGCTTTTCGTAGTGGCGGATAAGGAAATAAGACAAAAATAAAAAATAAATATATAAATTTAAAAGTAAAATTATGCCTACTATTTCACAGTTAGTAAGAAAAGGCAGACGAGTTCTCGTAGACAAGAGCAAGTCACCAGCTTTGGATTCATGCCCTCAGCGTCGTGGTGTTTGCGTTCGTGTTTACACTACAACTCCAAAGAAGCCTAATTCGGCAATGCGTAAGGTTGCCCGTGTTCGTTTGACAAACTCTAAGGAGGTTAACTCCTACATCCCGGGAGAGGGCCACAACTTGCAGGAGCACTCAATCGTGTTGGTTCGCGGTGGTCGTGTAAAGGACCTTCCTGGTGTACGTTATCACATCGTTCGCGGTACTCTTGATACCGCAGGTGTTGCCAACCGCACACAGCGCCGATCTAAGTACGGTGCCAAGCGTCCAAAGGCTAAGAAGTAATCCGAAGCCCGAGACAAAAACTTAGAAAAGACCGAAAGTTCACGACCGGAGAAGGTTGAGAACTGTAGGGGATAAATAATTTAAAACGTTTTGCTGGAGAAGTAACCGGTTGAGTAAATGCTCGGGTGCGAGCGTTGAAGAACAAATACAGCCCCACGCAGAATAAAATTTTTCAATCAAAATGAGAAAAGCAAAACCAAAGAAGAGAGTGATCCTTCCAGATCCAGTCTTCAACGACCAGAAGGTCTCAAAGTTCGTGAATCATTTGATGTATGACGGAAAGAAGAATACATCTTATGAGATTTTCTACAACGCCCTCGACACCGTAAAGGCAAAGATGGCCAACGAGGAGAAGTCTGCCCTCGAGATTTGGAAGCAGGCCCTCGACAACATCACTCCCCAGGTGGAGGTGAAGAGCCGTCGTATCGGTGGTGCCACATTCCAGGTTCCTACGGAAATCCGTCCCGACCGCAAGGAGAGCATCTCTATGAAGAACCTTATCGCTTTCGCACGCAAGCGCGGTGGTAAGACAATGGCCGACAAGCTCGCCGCAGAGATCATGGATGCCTACAACAACCAGGGTGGTGCTTTCAAGCGCAAGGAAGATATGCACCGTATGGCCGAGGCCAACCGTGCGTTCGCTCACTTTAGATTCTAATTTAATATATAAAATAGGTAACAATGGCTAATCGCGATTTACATTTGACGCGTAACATCGGTATCATGGCTCACATCGATGCCGGTAAGACAACAACTTCAGAGCGTATCTTGTTCTACACAGGTAAGACGCACAAGATTGGTGAAGTTCACGATGGAGCTGCTACCATGGACTGGATGGCCCAGGAGCAGGAGCGTGGTATCACCATCACTTCAGCTGCCACAACATGTAACTGGAACTATCTCGGCAAGTCTTATAAGATTAACTTGATCGATACTCCGGGACACGTAGACTTCACTGCTGAGGTAGAGCGTTCTCTCCGTGTGCTCGACGGTGCAGTTGCCACATATTCCGCTGCCGACGGTGTGCAGCCACAGTCAGAGACTGTATGGCGCCAGGCCGACAAGTACAATGTGCCTCGTATCGGATATGTTAACAAGATGGACCGTTCAGGTGCAGACTTCTACGAGACTGTACAGCAGATGAAGGACATCTTGGGTGCCAATCCTATCGCCATCCAGATTCCTATCGGAGCAGAGGAGAACTTCAAGGGTGTTGTTGACCTTATCAAGATGAAAGCCATCCTTTGGCACGATGAGACCATGGGCGCTGAGTATGACATCGAGGAAATTCCTGCCGACTTGGCCGACGAGGCTGCCGAATGGCGCGAGAAGTTGGTTGAGGGTGCTGCAAACTTCGACGACGAAGTGATGGAGCTCTATCTCGACGGCCAGGATGTTCCAGAGGACAAGATTCTTGCTGCAATCCGCAAGGGTTGTATCGCTATGGAGTGCTGCCCAATGTTGCTCGGTTCTTCATACAAGAACAAGGGTGTTCAGCCATTGCTCGACTATGTTTGCGCATTCT
>CAVGLH010000150.1:0-5830 GCA_963630065.1 Bacteroides fragilis
TCGAGCTCGGTCCCTAGTAGCGATCGAGCTTGGTCCCTAGTAGCGACCAAATGGCGACACTATAGTGACGATAAAAAAATAACTTGGTACAGCGAGGGCACTGTTACTTTGGATTGGTACAGCGAGGGCGCTGTACCTCCTACAGTTACCCCTCTTTGCCAGAAACGGCAATTATAGGAGGTACGGCGCCCCCGCCGTACCACTCAGGCAAGGAATTGTAGCTTCGCCCCCTGAGAAATGTACCAACTTATTTTTTATCATTACATAGTGATGACAATCATGTGAAAATAATATATAGTATGAATACAAAGAAGACTCTTTTGTATATTGCGCTGGCTTGCTCCCTAGGGATGCAGGCGCAGACCCGCCAAGAGATGGGCGGAGTGTATCACGTTTATCCGCTGGGCCCCGCCCCCGAGACAGGCACGCTGGCCGCAGATACGGTCTGCTGGACGGATTCCGTCAGCAATCCGCCAGCAGGTTTCACGCCTTTCTATATCAGTCATTACGGCCGCCACGGTTCCCGCTGGATGCCCAAGGACGAACGATATACTTGGGTGAACCGGCATTTCGAGGACGACTCCAACCTCACTCCCCTCGGCAAGAAGATAAAAGAGCTCCTGGCCCAGGTTTGGGAGAACGCTCGGGGCAACGGCGGCAAGCTCTCCAAACTCGGCGAACTCCAGCATCGGGGCATCGCCGACCGCATGTTTCGCTGTTTCCCCCAAATCTTCGTCTCCGGCCATCACGTGACGGCCCGCTCCAGTGTCGTGGACCGTTGTGCCAAGAGTATGCAGGCTTTCACCGACGAACTACGCCAGTTGCAGCCTGGGCTTGCCCTCGATGTGAAGACCGATTCCGCCGACATGGCTTGGATAGCCTATACCTCGCCGGAGGTAAAAGCCCTGGAAAACCGAACCCACGTCACCGCCAAGGTATCGCCCGACAGATTCCTTCGCCAGCTCTTCAAGGACATTTCCAAGGTGGAAAATCCTATGAAGTTGATGGGCGAAATGCACACCGTCGCCTCTTCCATCCAGGATGTGGGACTGAACTTCGAGCGTTATCCTAATGACATTGAGGAAGCCCTGAACGCCCTCTTCACCGACGAGGAGTTCCGTGCATTCTATGAGGCCAACAATCTCCGCATGACCATCTGCAACGGCAACTACGCCACCAATGAGGGGATTCCTGCCCGTTCCGCCGTCTCGCTTTGGCAGAACATAGAGGCTGAGGCCGACAAGGCCTTGGCCTCTGGCCAACCTTCCGCCACTTTGCGATTCGGACACGATACGAGTTTGTATCGCCTGTTGTCGCTTCTCTTCAATACCACCCTTCCCCCCGAGGAGGCGAGGGTGGAGGCAGACCAGGTGGTGCTTGGCGACGAGACGGACAAGATGGACCGCGTGGTTCCGATGGGGGGCAACCTGCAGATGGTGTTCTATAAGAATGCGCAGGACAGCGTGCTCGTGAAGTTTGCGCTCAATGAGCGCGACATCGTGTTCTCCCCCGTGGGACAGGTGGTGTATGGCACCCACTACTATCCCTGGGAGTCGTGGAAGCACGACATACACGAGCGCATCCACCAGCTGGAGCACATCCGCCAGCTCAACGCCATCAACACGATGGTGGGCACGGCGCAGGCCAATACCCAGACGGCCGGCATGTTTGGCAAGGGCAGCGAGGAGCACGGCCAGACTCTCCCCGCCGTTCTCGTGCCCAACGGCCAGAACTTCTGGACACCGCAGACACAGGACACCGAACAGAAGTGCATCGCACCTTATTATTATAAGGACACCGAGTTGCAAGGTTTCCGCAACAGCCATTGGATTGTGGGCGGCTGCACTCAGGATTATGGTTCTTTCACCGTGGCTCCGCTCGGTGGCATCCTCCGGCTTCAACCCGAGCAGCGTGCCACCGCATTCAGCCACGCCGACGAGGTTTCGCATCCCCACTACTATTCCGTCCGCCTAAGAAAGGAACGGCTGAAGGCCGAGCTTACCGCCTTGAGCCACACCTCCATCCTGAGGGTAACGCCAGAGCAGGACGAGCCAGTGCATCTCGTCATTAATCCCAACAGCGACGAGGGGCAGGGCTATGTGGAGATCGACACCTTGAATCATTTGGTGTATGGCTACAACCCCGTGCATCGCATCTACCAGGGGTGGGGCAGTCCTGCCGGCTTCTCCGGACATTTCGTACTGGCCTACGACCCGAGTGACTTGGTGGATTACGGTGTCTTCGAGGGCGACCGCAAGATGGCGAAGGCACTGAAGGCAAAAGGAAAATCTCGCATCGGAGCCTGGCTCACATTCCGGGGCAAGGCGGGCAAGGCGATGGAGTGGATGACGGGCACATCGTTCACCTCCCGCGAGAATGCCGTGGCCAACCTCAACGACGAAAACTATATGTATGGCGGCCTCGACTTCAACAGCATGATGGAGTATGCCGCGGAAATATGGTGCGATCGCCTGCACACCATCGACGTGGAGAGCCGGGACACCGCTAAGGTCAACCAGTTTTATGGAGCCTTGTACCGCGCCTCTTTCCTGCCTCATGAGATGAGCGACGTGAATGGCGACTATCCCGAGTTTACCACCGGAGCAGTAAGACATTCGGATTCTACACTCTCCAATTTTCACTCTTCGCTCAAAAAGTTTGGTGACTTCTCCATGTGGGACATCTACCGCGCCGAGTTGCCGCTCTACAGTCTGATCACGCCTACCCTGTCGGGGGAGATGATGCAGTCGCTGGTCGAGATGTACAAGGAGGGAGGCTGGATGCCCATCTTCCCTTGCTGGAACAGTTATACGGCTGCGATGATCGGCGACCATGCCGGTGCTGCGCTCGCCGATGCCTACGTCAAGGGCATCCGCAACTTCGATGCCCGGAAAGCCTACGAGGGTATGCGCATGAATGCTTTCTCCACGCCCTATTACTTCAAGGACTATCAGGACGGCAAGGGAAGAAGGGCCATCAAGTCGTATGTCGACAATGGTTACATCCCGCTGGAGGATGGGGTGAAGGAGGCTTTCCATACCAACGAGCAGACTTCCCGCACCCTGGAGTACGCCTACGACGACTATGCCGTCGCCCAGATGGCAAAGGCTTTGCACGACTCCTGCAGGGATGCCGCGCAGCGACAGAAGTATCAGGAGGACTATCAGATATTGATGCGACGCTCCGAGAACTGGCGCAATGTCATCAATCCTGTCACGGGATGGGCCGACGGCCGGCATGAGAATGGCGGATGGGAAGACAACAAGGACTTGGTGCATCGCAAGAGCTACATCACCGAGGGCGCCACCTGCCACTATACGTGGTATGTGCCCCAGAATCCCGAGGGCTTGTTTGAGGTGATTCGCAACAGTAAGCCGATGGACAAGCAGGAGAAGAAGATTGGCAAGCAAGAGAAGAAAGTTCTGAATGCTGGCGGCAAAGTGGAGCGCAACGAGAAGATTATCGCCCGACTCGACAAAATGTTTGACAACGGGTGGTACTGGCATGGCAACGAACCTTGCCATCAGGTGGCTTATCTCTATGATGCTGCCGGGGCTCCCGAGAAGACGCAGGAGCGTGTGCACCACATCCTGAACACGGAGTACAACGATACCCCGGGCGGTCTCTCCGGCAATGATGATGCCGGCCAGATGTCGGCATGGTATGTTTTCTCCTCCATCGGTTTCTATCCCGTCTGTCCTGCCACACCTTATTATTATATAGGTACGCCGAGTTTCGACAAGGTGACGTTCCATCTGGAGAATGGCCGACAGTTTGTCTTCTCCGCCGACCGTCCCTCCTCCGATTCCTGGAAAATCGAGGGGATGCGTCTCAACGGCCAGCCCTTCAACGGCTACCGCCTCTCCCACGACACCATCCTAAAAGGTGGTACCCTCCACTTCCAAATGAAATAAAAAAAAGGACGTTGGCCGCTTGATAGGGCCAACGTCCTTTTTGTGAATGTTGAAAAATAAGTTTTCTCATGGGCACCGTAAATTCCTTGCTTGCTTGGTACGGCGAGGGCGCCGTACCTCCTATGATAACCTTTTTGGCAAGATGGGTAACTGTAGGAGGTACGGCGCCCTCGCCGTACCAATCGCCCGCTATAGGAGGTATAAGCGCCCTCGCCGTACCAATCGCCCGCTATAGGAGGTATAGCGCCCTCGCCGTACCAATCGCCCGCTATAGGAGGTATAGCGCCCTCGCTGTACCACTTTATTCGTTCTTGCTTCCGAAGATGCGGAGCAGGTAAAGGAAGAGGTTGACGAAGTCGAGGTAGAGGGTGAGGGCACCGAGCAGGGCGAGTTTCTGTGCGCCCTCGCTCATGTCGTACTGCGTCTGGAGCATCTGCTTGATCTTCTGGCTGTCCCAGGCGGTGAGACCCGTGAAGAGGGCCACGCCGATGTAGCTCAGGATATACTCGAAACCGCTGCTCTTCAAGAACATGTTTACTACGGTGGCGATGACGAGACCAATCAGAGCCATGAACAGAATCTTGCCCATCGACGTGAGGTCTTTCTTCGTGGTGTAGCCGTAGAACGCCATGGCTCCGAAGGTGCCGGCGGTGATGAAGAACACCTTGGCAATGCTCGTGGCGGTGTAGATTACGAATACCGAGGAGAGCATCGCACCGTTCAATACCGAGTAGAGGATGAAGAGCAGCGTGGCGGTGCTCAGCGACAGGCGGTTGATGGCTCCGCTGATGGCGAATACCAGGGCAAGCTCGGCGATGATGAGGCCGAACATCAAGCCGCGGCTGGTCATCAGCGTCATCAGCAGCGTAGGACTGTTGGCCACGCCGAAGGCAGTAACGCCTGTAATCACGAGGGCCAGAGCCATCCATGTATAAACCTTGCGCATCAGGGCGGAGTAGGTACCGCTCAGACCACGTTCTCTCTCATTGAAAGCAAAGCCTGTGCTCTGCTGTCCGTTCTGATTGTTTATCAGATTGTACATTTCCTTTTCTGTCATAATTATATTCTTTAATTGTTATTCTAATGCCGTTATAATACTATTTAAGCGCAAAGATAATGCCATTTTATGAGAAAGGACACTATCTCTGCGCTTTATTAACATTTATTCTTATCTTCTTGCAATCTTTCGGCTTATCTCACTGTCACCTTCTTCACTGCCACTCGCTTGCCGCTGCGTGTCACTTCCACGATGGCGGTGTCTGTCAGCACAGTGCGGACGGTGGTGTTGTCACTTTGTGCCTCGGCTTGTGCGGCGAGAACACCCGAGGTGCCGTAGATTCTGATTTGGTCGGCTTGCTGCGTGCCCTGAATCTGGATAGTGCCGTTGCCCTGCGAGGTGATGACGATGCCGCTCTTCACGTCGTCCTCCATGCGGTTGAAGGCGATGGTGAAGCGGTTGTTGGTTTCGCCTGCTGCTGAGGCTTGGAAGGTGTAGCCGCCGTCCAGCAGGTTCACGCCCTTGCCCGTCTCCGCATCCTTCAACCATACCGTCTCGTATTTGTTGGCATCGCAGTCGGAAGGGATGGAGAGGGTGTATTCGCCTTCTGCCGGAACACTCACGCCCACGCTTACCGTGCCCGCCTCGCTCACGGCGGAGAGGAGGGCGTAGCGGCCTCCGTTGCGTACGGCGTAGATTTGCGGTGCCGTTGCCGACATCCACTTCACACCGTCCGTACCCAAGTCGAAGTCGCTCTTCGCCTCGCTCTTCGGCACGGCGTTGAGCTGGAGAGCGTCGGAAGAAACCGGCTGGGCTGTCTCGCCATCCGACAAATTGTCATTGGCTCGGGTGCTTGCTTCTGCTGCTTCCAGTGCCACGCTCAGCACACTTCTGCTCTGGGCGTATGCACCTTCGCTGG
>CAVGLH010000151.1:0-5793 GCA_963630065.1 Bacteroides fragilis
TAGAGCATCTGCCTTACAAGCAGAGGGTCGGCGGTTCGAATCCGTCAACGCCCACCGATGACAAGTCTTCCAACAAAAGTGTTGGGAGACTTTTTTGTTTATATCCCCTTTCCCCTTTCTTTTAAAGATATTTATCATTATTTTCTCTCTTGTTTCCCGATAATTCATTAATTTTGCACCCTATAAATAATACGTATTGTTATGAGTTTAGATTTATTGACAGCCATATCACCTATAGATGGCCGTTACAGGGGAAAAACAGAGCAGCTCGCCAACTATTTCTCGGAGTATGCTCTCATTCGTTATCGAGTGCGTGTAGAGATAGAGTATTTCATCACTTTGTGCGAATTGCCGTTGCCGCAGCTGGCATCGTTCGACAAGTCACTCTTCGATCGTTTGCGCAACATCTATCGCAACTTCAGCGAGGATGACGCTCAGCGTGTCAAGGACATCGAGAAGGTGACCAACCACGATGTGAAGGCTGTGGAGTATTTCATCAAGGAGGAGTTCGACAAGATTGGCGGACTGGACGCCTACAAGGAGTTCATCCACTTCGGACTCACCTCGCAGGATATCAACAACACCAGCGTTCCGCTCTCCGTCAAGGAGGCTTTGGAGGAGTGTTTCTATCCACAGGTGGAGGAACTCATCGCTCAGCTCCAGACCTATGCCGACGAATGGAAAGACGTGCCCATGCTCGCCAAGACCCATGGACAGCCTGCGTCTCCCACACGCCTGGGCAAGGAAATCATGGTGTATGTATACCGCCTCACCGAGCAGCTCGACTCCTTGAAGACTTGCAAGCTCACCGCCAAGTTTGGTGGTGCCACGGGCAATTACAACGCCCATCATGTGGCCTATCCCCAGTACGACTGGAAGGCCTTCGGCAACAAGTTTGTCAGCGAGAAGCTCGGCTTGCAGCGCGAGCAGTATACCACTCAGATTAGCAACTACGACCATCTCGGATCCGTCTTCGACGCCATCCGTCGCATCAATACCATCATCATCGACCTAGACCGCGACTTCTGGATGTATATCTCCATGGACTACTTTAAGCAGAAAATCAAGGCGGGCGAGGTTGGCTCCAGTGCCATGCCCCACAAGGTGAACCCCATCGACTATGAGAACAGTGAGGGCAATCTGGGCATCGCCAACGCCATCCTACAGTTCCTGGCCCAGAAGTTGCCCGTGAGCCGCCTGCAGCGCGACCTCACCGACAGCACTGTGCTCCGCAACATCGGTGTGCCTCTCGGCCATAGCGTCATCGCCATCCAGAGCACCTTGAAGGGCTTGCGAAAACTCATCCTTCACGAGGAGAAGCTTCAGGAAGATTTGAACAACACCTGGGCCGTGGTGGCCGAGGCTATCCAGACCATCCTTCGCCGCGAGGCCTATCCGCATCCCTATGAGGCACTGAAGGCTCTCACCCGCACCAATACCCATATGACCGAGGAGACTATCCATGAGTTTATCCGTGGATTGAATGTCAGCGACAGCGTGAAGGCCGAGTTGATGGCCATCACCCCCAGCAATTATACGGGCATCTAGAGGAAATACACATTATATATATTATAAGAGTAAAATAACAGATTTATTAACCCAGCCGTGAGGCTATTTTAAGTATTTAAAGAAAATGGAATCAGAATTCGAAAACAAACCTCAGAGCCAGACATCTGAGAATGAGCAAACCCGTGAGGGCTACAACCCAGCAGGTGGCTATCAGAAAAGTTATCGCCCGGTGGGACGCACACAGCGCCCACGTATCAACTCTCACCGCACATTCGGTGGCGACAGAAATAGTGCAAACAACAGCGAAGGCGGCGGTTTCCGTCCCGAAGGCTTCGGTTCGGGCTTGCAGGGTGCAGGCAGCGATCGTCCTCAGCGTCCTACGGGCTACCAGGCAAGCCGTGGCGGCTATGGCCGTCCTCAGCAGGGAGGCTACCAGCCCCGCCAGCAGGGTGGCTATCAGTCTCGTCCCCAGCAGGGAGGCTATCGTCCTCGCTACAACAATAATAATGGCGAGGAAGGCAATAATGGATACCAGCCCCGTCAGGAGGGAGGCTACCAGCCCCGCCAGCAGGGTGGCTACCAGCCTCGTCCCCAGCAGGGTGGCTACAACAACCGTGGCGGCTATGGCCGTCCTCAGCAGGGTGGCTACAACAACAACCGCGGCGGCTATGGCCGTCCTCAGCAGGGTGGCTACAACAGCAACCGTGGTGGCTATGGTCGTCCTCAGCAGGGTGGCTACGGCAATAACCGCGGCGGCTACCAGGATCGTGGTGGTTACGGCAACAATCACGGCGGCTTCCGCCAGCACACGCCTGGCTACGACCCCAATGCCAAGTATAGCATGAAGAAGCGCATCGAGTACAAGGAAGAGAATATCGACCCCACAGAGCCCTTGCGTCTCAACAAGTTCCTTGCCAATGCCGGTGTTTGCTCTCGCCGTGAGGCTGATGAGTTTATCCAGGCAGGTGTGGTTACGGTCAATGGCGAGGTGGTTACCGAGTTGGGCACCAAGATTCTGCGCACCGACGAGGTGAAGTTCCACGACAATCCCGTTACCTTGGAGAAGAAGGTATACGTGTTGCTCAACAAGCCCAAGGACTATGTCACCACGAGCGACGATCCCCAGCAGCGCAAGACTGTGATGGATCTCGTGAAGGATGTGTGCCCTGAGCGCATCTATCCCGTAGGCCGTCTCGACCGCAACACAACGGGTGTGCTTCTCCTTACCAACGATGGCGACTTGGCCAGCAAGCTGACCCATCCCAAGTTCTTGAAGAAGAAGGTGTACCATGTGCATCTCGACAAGAACGTCACTGCCCACGACCTGGAGCAGATTCGTGAGGGTATCACCCTCGACGACGGCGAGATCAAGGCTGATGCAGTGGAGTATGCCGACGAGCGCGACAAGGCACAGGTGGGCATCGAAATCCACAGTGGCAAGAACCGCATCGTGCGCCGCATCTTCGAGAGCCTCGGATATCGTGTCACCAAGCTCGACCGCGTGCAGTTCGCCGGCTTGACCAAGAAGAACCTTCGCCGTGGCGACTGGCGCTTCCTCACCGAGAAGGAAGTGGACATGCTGCGTATGGGAGCCTTTGAATAAACAAAGATTGTATTTAAATATGGAAAAACTGAAAAGAACTAAGGTCGTGGATGCGCTCAAGAGCACATCCTACGACTCTATCGTGAATGTAAAGGGATGGGTGCGTACCCATCGTAGTAGCAAAGCAGTCGATTTTATCGCTCTTAACGATGGTTCTACTATTAATAATATCCAGATAGTAGTCGACCCATCCAAGGTCGATGAGAATCTGCTCCGCCAGATTACCACGGGTGCCTGCATCAGTGCCACCGGCACATTGGTGAAGAGCCTTGGCAAGGGGCAGAATGTGGAGATTCAGTGCGAGAGTCTGGAAATCTATGGTCTCTGCGGCGGCGACTATCCTATGCAGAAGAAGGGACAGAGCTTCGAGTACATGCGCCAGTTTGCCCACTTGCGTCTGCGCACCAACACCTTCGGGGCTGTGATGCGCATCCGCCACAATATGGCGATGGCCATCCACACCTACTTCCACGAGCACGGATATTTCTATTTCCACACACCGCTCATCACGGCGAGCGACTGCGAGGGAGCCGGCCAGATGTTTCAGGTTACCACCAAGAACCTCTACAACCTCAAGAAGACGGAGGATGGCAAGATCGACTATTCCGACGATTTCTTCGGCAAGCAGACTTCCCTGACCGTTTCCGGCCAGTTGGAGGGCGAGCTGGGTGCCACCGCTCTCGGTGCCATCTACACCTTCGGCCCTACATTCCGCGCCGAGAACAGCAACACGCCCCGCCACTTGGCTGAGTTCTGGATGATCGAGCCTGAGGTAGCCTTCATGGACATGGACGGCCTGATGGAGCTGGAGGAGGATTTCATCAAGTATTGCATCCGTTGGGCTTTGGACAACTGCAAGGACGACCTCAACTTCCTCAACAGCATGATCGACAAGGGGCTCATCGCCCGCTTGGAGGGTGTGCTGAAGTCCGATTTCGTTCATCTGCCTTATACCGAGGGCATCCGCATCCTGCAGGAGGCCATCGCCAACGGCAAGAAGTTTGAGTTCCCGTGCGAATGGGGCGACGACCTGGCTTCCGAGCACGAGCGTTTCCTCGTGGAGGAGCACTTCAAGAAGCCGGTCATCATGACCAACTATCCCAAGGCCATCAAGGCTTTCTATATGAAGATAGACGAGGAGGAGAGTGGCTTCGGCGGCAAGAGCGGCCAGACCGTTCAGGGCACCGATGTGTTGTTCCCACAGATTGGCGAGATTATCGGCGGTTCGGTTCGCGAGGAGAGCTACGAGAAGCTGATGGGCGAGATTGAGGCCCGCAACATCCCGATGAAGGATATGACCTGGTATCTCGACACCCGCAAGTATGGATCATGCCCCCATGCAGGTTTCGGTCTCGGTTTCGAGCGATTGATTCTCTTCGTTACGGGTATGCAGAACATCCGCGATGTGATTCCATTCCCGCGTACTCCGAAGAATGCGGAGTTCTAAGGGATAAAGAACAATATAAAAAAGGTGAGTTTCTCTTGCGGGAACTCACCTTATTTTATATATTGTTGTGTGCCGGAGAATGCTTGTTATGGTTCTATCACCCAGTTCTCGATGTTTCCCTGGGTGGAGTCGAAGTTGACGCCCACCTTGGTCACCGGCTTTCCGCTGAGGGCGAAGCGCTGGCGGTAGTTCTTCAGGTTGATTTGCTGCATCGCCGCCTGGGCGCTCTTGTTGAGCTTCAGTTCTATCACATAGAGGTCGGTCTTCGTCAGCAGCACGATGTCCACCCTGCCGTTGGGCGTGTGCACCTCCACGTCTACCAGATAGTCGGTCAGGAGCGAGAAGATGATGAAGAGCATCTGCTGGTAGTGGCCCTCGTGGTTGGTCACGTTGCAGTAGGGCACGGTGCCCAGGAAGTCTTGCAGCAGGTGCAGGGCGCTGTCCATGTCTTGCTTGGTGAGAGCCTGGGCTATGCGGCGTGCCGTATTGGTGGTGGAGAGCGTGTCTTGGGTCACATACGATGGAATCAGGGCCTTGGTGAGCCCCACTTTCACTTCCTTGTTGGGCACGTCGAGCGTATAGTAGTTGAACTCCCGGTTATAGTCCTTGATGGTGATGTAGCCGCTCTGGTAGAGCAGGGGCATGATGGTGGTCATGCCTTCCGTGGGGGCGTCAAACTCGCTCTCGTCGGCCTCCACCCTCGTGATGTCGGTGGGCAGGGTATGGTGCTTTCTCATCATGTTGATGAGATAGGTGGGCGTGCCGGAGGCAAACCAGTAGGAGCCCAGCTTGCCCTTGGCAAAGCAGTTGAGCAGGCTGTAGGGGTTGAATACGTCGGGCGAGCAGGCGGAGAAATGATAGCCGTCGTAGTGCTCCTTCAGCTTTTCTGCGGTCTCCTCCTTGCTGAGCTGCAGCTTCCGGGCCAGGCAGTCGATGTCTTCCGACATCTGCTCCAGCAGTTCGTCCTTGGTGATGCCGCAGATGCCGGCATACTCGTCGTCCATCGACACATTGGTGATGTTGTTGAGCTCGCTGAAGATGCTGAGCTGGGAGAATTTCGTGATGCCCGTGAGGAAGACGAAGCGCAATATGGCCTCGTTGCCCTTCAAGGGCGAATAGAAATTGCGCATCGTATTGCGGAGCACTTCGAGCTTCTCCTTCTCGTGCGCCACGTCGAGCAAGGGAGCATCGTATTCGTCGATGAGCACCACCACCTGCTTGCCCGTCTGCCTAT
>CAVGLH010000152.1:0-5779 GCA_963630065.1 Bacteroides fragilis
GCCATATGGAGGCAGTGAGACACATGCGCAGCCTCTTCGACACAAGCCGCGACGAGGGATATGAGGAAGGACGTGCAGAAGGACTTGAAAAGGGACTTGCTGAAGGTCGTGCTGAAGGTCGTGCTGAAGGTCGTGCTGAAGGCGAATTAAACAAAGCCATCTCCATCGCTCGCAACCTAAAGAGTCTTGGTCTTGGCATCGAACAGATTATGGCTGCCACGGGACTTTCGGAAGAGCAGTTGAAAAAGTTGTAACATAATCATGCATCTGCCTTGAGGACATAGCCGTAGGGCAGCCATGCGCTTTTGGAAGACTATCGTCTTGACGAGATAATGAATCACAACTCGCCGGTAACACAATGTACAAGAGACTTAGAATTCTACATATCGCACTCATTACTTTCATGCAACTGGCCTTCCTCGCCAGCTGCATGAACTCCGGCTATCACCTTTCTTTCCCCGAGATAGACAATCTTGCCGACGACTATCCAGCACAAGCAAAAGTCTTTCTTTCCCGCGCCGACAGCAATGACAACAAGGGATATTACAAATTACTGGCTGCAAAGATAGATTACCAACTGAGCGGAATCACCATCAAAGAGGACAACATTGACGATGCCATCCATATCTTCCAAAAGGAGAACAACAAACCATTCCTGGCACGTTCCTTATATTACAAGGGTGCATTGACACTCAACAACTACCGGGATACCGCACAAGCCGTCAGCTATCTAAAGAAAGCCTACAGCTATGCTGCGAACATGAGAGAGCGGGAGAAAATGGACATGCTCGACCTGCTCTGCCGTCTGACCCGTGAAGACACCTATACGCTAAAAATGGAAAAGGAGGCATACCAAGTGCATGACATTCCACACCATGCCTGGGCTATGCTCTATCGTGCCATCAACAGCCAGGACCCAACGCTGGCGAGAAAAGCTTTCAAAACAGCCAACCTTATCGGCGAAAACAAAGACAGCACATTGGGTCCCATGTATTACCATTACTTCGTATACCTGATGGACAAAGGGAAAACACCAGACTCCATCTTGACAGAATATATCCAAAAGGCAGATGCCTGCCATGGCATCAAATACAACAATAACATAGACTACTACCGCTGGCTTTGGGGGGCTAAAAAGGCATATGGCGCAAAGAAGCTCAAGGAAGAGATAAAACTTGACATGGATTTTAGAACCATCGGCAAACAATATACATTCCGCTGGGGATACGATCACTATTTGCCGCTCTACTTGCTGGCTTTACATTACGGTGACACCATCACCGCACAAACCATTGCCCACGAATTACGCCAAGAAGCTCCTCTCCTTGCAAAAGACAACAACTACGAGAAAGCCGAGCAGGTGGAATTGATGTACGAGGGAGGCAATACCCGTTACCGTTACGAGATTGTAAAGACATGGATTTTCATCGGAGTCATCGCCGTGCTCGTTATCCTCTTGGCGACAGCTTACCTCTCCATTTCCCGTATGCGGCAAGCCCGCCGCACCATCCATACCCTGCACGAATCCTTGCATCAACTGAAAGATGTAGAAAACGCCTCACTCTCGCAACGATGCGAGGCACTAAACCAGGAAATTGCCTCACAACTCCGCAAGTTGAAACGCCGGGAAAAGGATATAGAGACCTATAAGACGCAAATCAACGAACTCACAGACATCAGCCAAGGATTAGTGTATTACTCCATGGCAGCACAAAACAAAAATATCAGTCAGATTGGCAAACGGGGCATTCGACAACTGTTGGCAAGCTTCAAGATGATAGACGACAAGTACTGCGGGCGCTTGGAGAACCATGACCTGAACCCTTCCCAAAATCTCTTCTGCATTCTCTATCATATCGGAAAAACAGACGAGGAAGTGATGCAAATCTTGCAATACTCCCTCTCGAATGTTCGGGTAAGGAAGTCAAGGATCAAGAGCGATGCCGAGGTCGGTTCTTTCGAAGAAATCATCAAATAAACATTACAAAAAGCACAGTTTTCCAGAATGTCGAATTTCGCAACTTCCTCATTGTCAACGGACATGAGTTAACCGGCATGTAATCTCCGCTTGCAACATCCAACATTTCTTGCTACCTTTGCATCCGAATCCAAAACTATAATTCGCAGACTATGAGAAGATGTTTATTATTAGGAGCAGCATTGTTCGCCGTATGCTGCATGAGTGCACAGAAAGACAGCAAGCAAGAAAAAGTTGCCAACATCGACAAGGTGAACTACCGAATCACCTACACGGGGAAAATGGTGCCCGACACATCCAAAGTGCCTTACACTTATTGGGAGAGTGAAATGTACCTGGACATTGGCTGCAAGGTTACCCATTTCTATGACAGAACCAAGCAAGTCAAAGACTCTATCATGGATGCCCAAGCAAAAACCGGAATATATGATGACAGCAAGCTCATAAAAGGCGGGAGATTCCTTTGGGAATTCTACAAAAACTATCCTGCCATTGGACAAACCACATTGCTGGATAGAGTTCTTGGCAACCAGTATCAATGTACGGAGAAAGTAGAGACACCCAACTGGCAAATCATCCCAGACAGCACAGCCTCCCTCATCGGCTATAAATGCCAATTGGCCCAAGCCTTCTTCAAAGGAAGACAATGGTACGCCTGGTACACAGAAGACATCCCGTTGAGCGAAGGTCCCTGGAAGCTCTACGGATTGCCCGGCCTTGTTCTTCGGGCTTACGACAGAAACAAGCAATACGTTTTCGATGCCGTCGGCATGAGTACTATGAATGGTGCAGCCAACATCACCTTTATCCAAAAGGACAGAGAGAACGTTACACAAAAGGAATTGCGGGATGCCAAACACAAGTTTGACGGTGCCGAATCTCTCCGGGCAACCGAGAGAAGGACGGGTGTTACATTCAACAAATTACCCGAAGGAGCCATCAAGGCGTTGAACCGCAGCAACAAGGGCAATCCTATCGAAACAGAATAACAAGATAATAATACGAAACGATGAAGCTGTCAATATCTCAGGAATATCTATATTTGGCGAAAAAGCCAAAAGTCGATACCTTCGCTAACACTTAACAGAAACAAGACAGAAGCAATATGAACAGGAAGAGAATCATAGCCAGTTTCATCGTTTTGTTACTCTTGCTTTGCATCCCAACGGCGATGCAAGGCAAAAGGAACTGCCCTATGCTACCCGATGATGGCAACACGCCTGCCGAAATTCGAGGCTATGTGGAGGACTCTTTGACGCACAATCGTCTCAGCAACGTATCCGTCACTTTTCTACGCAATGGCAAGCCCTTGAAGTTTACCCGAACCAAGGAAGACGGAACTTTCTCTATTTCTGTCACCGAAAAGCAAGCAGGCGACTTGCTGCAAGCTACCTGCATGGGCTACAAAAAGCAAAAAACAGCGGTTTCATCAAGCAAAGAGACCATCATCAGCATGGCTTCCACAGCTTTCGTACTGAAGGAAGTCCAGGTGAAAGGATCTCGCATCACAGGACGGGACACCATCACATTCGACCTTACCCGCTTCGCCAACGAACGAGACAACTCACTGAAAGACGTGCTGAAGAAACTTCCTGGCGTAGATATCGAGAAGAACGGCCGCATCAACTACAACGGCAAGCCCATCAACCGCTTCACCGTGGAAGGACTCGACCTGACAGGAGGCAAGTATAACCAACTGGAAGAGAATATCAAGGCAAAAGATGTGAAAGAGGCCGAAGTCATTGAGCACGACCAGCCCATCAAGGCTCTTCAGAACAAGACTTTCACTGATAACGTGGCGATGAATATCGCCCTCAAGGACAGTGCCCGCAACAAACTCCTGCCTACCATCAAGTCCTATCTGCTCATAGATGACCCTACCCATGTGGGCGGAAGCCTCAACATCATGCAGATAGGCAAGAAGAAACAGATGATGTATGATGCCGCTTACGACAGAACAGGCAAGAACCTCGGCAATGCCTTCGACCAACTTGCCTCATACAGCGGCCGCCTTGCCTCAGCCTCTCTACCTTCTTGGCTTTCTGCCCCTACGCTCGATGCGCCAATCGATGCAGAACGCTTGCGCTTCAACACGTCGCAAAAATATTCCATCAACCATATCAAGAAAAACAAAGACGACGCAGAGACTCGCATCGAAGCCAATTATGTGCGCCAAGTGATTCGCCAAGAGCGAGAGAATTCTTCTATCTACGACTTTGGCGGCGACTCTCCCGTCACGACCACCGAGCGTAACCACAAGACGATGATAAGCGATGCCTGCAACCTGCAATGGGAAAACAAGGTGAACAAGGCGGATTGTTATGGTAATGAGAACATCAGCCTCAACGCCAACCAAAGCGACGGTCTGTCAAACATCAACGACACGCTCACCCAGCGCATTCGCATTCCGCAGCTCAACCTGTCAGGCAGCATCTACCGTCTCTTTGTCTGGAAGAAGAGCCAGCTCTCTTGGCGCAGCACCGCCGACTACCATCATGGCGTGTCCGACCTCTATGTGAACGATGACCGCAGTCGCATCCGCACCAACCTTTGGCACACCGCCCATACCCTGGAATGGCAGAAGAACAAGTATCACTGGAGCCAACAATACCAAGTAAGCCTGGAAGCCAACAACCTCAATATTGGCTATAATTGCCTCGACATAACCGGCAAGTTCGCCCCCTACTGGCAATACCAGACCAAGACATTCCGAGCATCCTTCACGCCGGAGTTCATTTGGGAGCGTTTCACTCATCCACAGAAGACCCTTCTCGCCGCATCTCCTTTCCTGTATCTCTATAAGAAGTTGGACTTCCGCAGGGAGTTGACGTTCTATACAGGCTACAACACCTCCACAGGCAACGCCACCAACTATGCTTTGGGGCAATACCGTCGCAGTTATCGCTCTTGGTACACATCGAGCGACATCATCCCGGTCACCCATTCTCTTTATGGCAAGTTGAGCTACGACTACAAACGCCCCATCAAGGAGCTCTTCTTCAGTGCCTCGGTGAATGCCAGCAGATATTGGACGAGCACCGCCTCCGACCTCCGCATCGTGGACGGCAACTACTACACAACTCTATATAAGCAAGACAGCAAGAGCGACAACCTCGGAGCCTCGCTCTATATCTCGAAAGGCTTTTACGACTTGCATCTGAAGACCCGTCTGGAGGGAACTTACAATTATGGCAAGGGAACGCAATACACTGGCGGCAAAGCCATCGGCTACAAGAGCCAAACCTATGAGTTGAAGCCGAGCATCGACTTCTCGCCATCTTGGTGCGCCTTCAGTTATGAGGGGGATTTCATCTCCTACAACACGAAACGCCAAAGTTCAGCGGTTTCATCGCTGTTCAACTGGAAGCAAACTCTCTCTGCCACTGCCACCATCAGCCACGTAGACCTCACTTTCTCTTTGGTCCACTATCGCAACGAGCTGCAAGCGGGCAATCATCTCAACTGCCTCCTCGGCGACGCCTCGGCAGTATGGCGCATAAAAAAGCTCCGCCTCTCAGCGGAGCTTCGTAATATTTTCAACAAGAAGAATTACATAGAAACCACATACAGTGGTGTCAGCACCTTGACGGACAGTTACCGGCTTCGTCCGAGGGAACTGGTGATTGCCGCCCAATACAGTTTCTAAAGGTTTCTCCTGGTTTTATACATTTTTACTTCTGCTTCAGATAGTTCAACTGAACGGTGGGAGCGCAGGCATTGCTCACCTTCTCGGTGTACTCTGCCACCTTCAGTGTAGCAGTGCCCTTGATGGTCTCCACGTCAGTGCCCACCTGGAAGAGA
>CAVGLH010000153.1:0-5728 GCA_963630065.1 Bacteroides fragilis
AAAAGAAACAAGATATGAAGTTACAGGAGTTACTTAAAAACATCCATCCGACTCAGATTGCCGGAGATGCTGAAGTAGAGGTGACGGGAGTAAACATCGACTCCCGCAAAATCAAGGAAGGCCATCTCTTCGTTGCCATGAAGGGCACGCAGGTGGACGGCCACAAGTTCATCCCGAAGGCCATCGAGCTCGGTGCCAAGTCGGTGTTGTGTGAGGACATGCCCGAGGAGAAGGCTGAGGGCGTAACTTACATCCAGGTGGAGTCCACAGAGGACGCAGTGGGCAAGGTGGCCACCCTCTTCCACGGCGACCCTTCCAGAAAGCTGAAGTTGGTGGGAGTGACAGGAACCAACGGCAAGACCACTATCGCCACCTTATTATATAATATGTTCCGCAAGTTCGGCCATAAGTGCGGTCTGCTCTCCACCGTATGCAACTACATAGAGGACGAGGCCATCCCGACCGACCATACCACCCCCGACCCCATCGAGCTGAACGAGCTGTTGGGCAGGATGGTGGAGGCTGGTTGCGAGTACGCTTTCATGGAGTGCTCCTCCCACGCCATCGCACAGAAGCGCATCGGCGGCTTGCAATTCGCCGGTGGACTCTTCACCAACCTCACCCGCGACCATCTCGACTACCACAAGACCTTCGAGAACTATCGCAATGCCAAGAAGGCTTTCTTCGACGGACTGCCCAAGACGGCATTCGCCATCACCAATGCTGACGACAAGAACGGCATGGTGATGGTGCAGAACACCAAGGCTACGGTAAAGAGCTACTCCACCCGCACGATGGCCGACTTCAAGGCAAAGATTCTGGAATGCCACTTCGGCGGGATGTATCTGGAAATCGACGGCAAGGAGGTGGGCGTGCAGTTCATCGGCAAGTTCAACGTGAGCAACCTGCTCGCCGTATACGGCGCAGCCGTGATGCTCGGCAAGAAGCCCGAGGACGTACTCGTGGTGATGAGTACCCTGCACAGCGTAAACGGAAGACTGGATCCCGTGCAGTCGCCTGACGGCTATACTGCCCTCGTAGATTATGCCCACACCCCCGACGCACTGGAGAACGTGCTCAACGCCATCCACGAGGTACTCGACGGCAAGGGAGGCCATGTGATCACCGTATGCGGAGCCGGCGGAAACCGCGACAAGGGCAAGCGCCCATTGATGGCACAGGAAGCCGTGAAGCAGAGCGACAAGGTGATTATCACCAGCGACAATCCCCGCTTCGAGGAGCCACAGGACATCATCAACGACATGCTCGCCGGACTCAACGCCCAGCAGATGAAGAAGGTGGTGAGCATCGTGGACCGCAAGGAGGCCATCCGCACTGCCTGCATGATGGCACAGAAAGGCGACGTGATTCTCGTGGCAGGAAAAGGACACGAAGACTATCAGGACGTGAAGGGCGTGAAGCACCACTTTGACGACAAGGAAGTGCTGCGCGAAATCTTCGGTATCAGCCAGAAATAGGAGTCCTCGCATACTATCACAACCATAAAGAAGAATCTTACAGTATAAGAAGACATGTTGTACTATCTCTTTAGATTTTTGGAGCAATGGGGCATCACCGGTTCCCACATGTGGGGCTACATCTCATTCCGTGCCCTACTCGCTCTGATTTTGTCACTGGTCATCTCCGCCTGGTTCGGCGAGAAGTTCATCAAGTACCTCAAGAGCAAGCAAATCACGGAAACCCAGCGCGATGCAAGCATCGACCCGTTTGGCGTGAAGAAGATTGGCGTGCCGTCGATGGGCGGTGTCATCATCATCCTCGCCATCCTCGTGCCAGTACTCTTGCTCGGCCGTCTGCGCAACATCTACCTCATCCTGATGATTGTCACTACCGTGTGGCTGGGATTCCTCGGCGGCATGGATGACTTCATCAAGATCTTCAAGCGCGACAAGGAGGGCTTGAAAGGCAAATACAAGATTGTGGGCCAAGTGGGCATCGGGCTCATCGTGGGTCTGGTACTCTGGGCCTCGCCCGACGTGAAGATGAACGAGAACCTCGCCATCGAGCGACAGGGACAGGAGACCGTGGTGAAGCACCGAGCAGAGGCTACCAAGTCGCTGAAAACCACCATCCCCTTCATCAAGGGCCACAACCTCGACTACTCGCGCATCACAAGCTTCTGCGGCAAGTACAGGGTGGCCGCCGGCTGGATTCTCTTCGTCATCATGACCATCTTCGTGGTGACGGCCGTATCGAACGGTGCCAACCTCAACGACGGAATGGACGGCATGTGCGCAGGCAACTCGGCCATCATAGGTGTGGCACTGGGCATACTGGCATACGTGTCGTCGCACTACCAGTTTGCCGCCTACCTCAACATCATGTACATTCCCGGTTCAGAGGAGCTGGTGGTGTTCTTCTGCGCCTTTATCGGCGCACTCATCGGTTTCCTCTGGTACAATGCCTATCCCGCCCAGGTGTTCATGGGCGACACGGGGTCGCTCACCATCGGCGGCATCATCGCCGTGGGTGCCATCATCATCCACAAGGAGCTGATGCTGCCCATCCTCTGCGGCATCTTCTTCGTGGAGAGCCTCAGCGTCATGATACAGGTATACTATTACAAGCTGGGCAAGCGGAAGGGAGTGAAGCAGCGCATCTTCAAGCGCACGCCGATCCACGACAACTTCCGCACGCAGGACAGCCAGCTGGACCCCGAGTGCAAGTACCTGCTGAAGAAGCCGCACAACTGCTTCCATGAGTCGAAAATCACCATCCGCTTCTGGATTGTGACCATCATACTGGCGGCACTGACCATCATCACATTAAAAATCAGATAAGAGAAATACATCATGAGCAAGATAGTAATCTTAGGAGCCGGCGAGAGCGGCGCAGGAGCCGCCGTGCTGGCCAAGAAGGAGGGTTTCGAGGTGTTCGTATCGGACATGTCGAAAATCAAGGACAAATACAAGAAACTGATGGACGACCACGGCATCGAGTGGGAAGAGGGCCATCATACGGAAGAGAAAATCCTGGATGCCGACGAGGTGATCAAGAGTCCCGGTATTCCCAAGGAGGCACCTATGGTGCAGAAACTCCTGGCGAAAGGCACTCCCATCATCAGCGAGATAGAGTTTGCCGGAAGATATACGAATGCCAAGATGGTTTGCATCACGGGCAGCAACGGCAAGACCACCACCACCTCACTGATTTACCACATCTTCAAGAAGGCTGGTCTGGACGTGGGACTGGCAGGCAACATCGGCAACAGTCTCGCCCTGCAGGTGGCAGAGACTCCACATGAGTGGTACGTCATCGAGCTGAGCAGCTTCCAGTTGGACGACATGTATGACTTCCGCGCCAACATCGCCATCCTGCTCAACATCACCCCCGACCATCTGGACCGCTACGAGTTCAAAATGCAGAACTACACTGATGCCAAGATGCGCATCACCCAGAACCAGACAGAGGAAGACAGCTTCATCTACTGGAACGACGACCCCATCGTGACCCAAGAACTGTCCAAGTACGACCTCAAGAGCCATCTCTGCGCCTTCGCCGAGACCAAGGAGGAAGGCACCTTGGGCTACATCGACGGTGGCAAATACCAGCTCAGCTACCCCACCCCGTTCGAAATGCCCCAGGAGGACATGAGCCTCAGCGGAAAGCACAACATCTACAACAGTCTGGCTGCCGGTCTGGCCTGCAACATCGCCGGCATCGACCACAAGACCATCCACCAGGGACTGAGCGATTTCCCTGGCGTGGAGCACCGTCTGGAGAAGGTGGGCAAGTTTGAGGGCGTATACTACGTCAACGACTCCAAGGCCACCAACGTGGACGCTTGCTGGTACGCCCTAGAGAGCATGAAGACTCCCACCGTCCTCATCATCGGCGGCAAGGACAAGGGCAACGACTACGACCAGATCAAGGACTTGGTGAAGCAGAAATGCACGGGCATCGTATATCTGGGCGCAGACAACAAGAAGTTGCACGACAACTTCGACAGCCTGGGCATCCCCGTACGCGACACCCACAGCATGAAAGACTGCGTGGCAGCCTGCCGCGAGTTGGCAAAGCCTGGCGACACCGTACTGCTGAGCCCCTGCTGTGCCAGCTTCGACCTCTTCAAGAACATGGAGGATAGAGGCGAGCAGTTCAAGACCCAGGCTAGAGCCATCGGGGAATAAAGAATCATAAGAACGACAGCAAACGAAATGAACCACAAGACGATAGGAAACATATTTAAGGGAGACAAGTCTATCTGGATGGTCTTCTTCTTCCTTTGCATGATAAGCATCGTGGAGGTATATTCCGCCTCCAGCTCCCTCTCCTACAAGAGCGGCAATTTCATGGCTCCAGTGATACGCCACATCATGCTGCTGGGGCTGGGGCTTCTCAGTATGATTTGCATGCTCAAGGTGAAATGTAAATACTTCAAGATCATGACCCCCATCGTCCTAGGTATCTCGCTTATCTTGCTCTTTCTGGTGTTGATCACCGGCGAGTCGACCAACGGTGCGTCCCGATGGTTCAGCATCATGGGTCTGAAGTTTCAACCCTCGGAAATAGGCAAGGGAGCGGTGGTGCTCGCCGTGGCACAGATACTCAGTGCCATGCAGACAGAGCGTGGAGCCGACCCCAGGGCCATCAGATACGTGCTCCTGGCCATAACACCCTTTGTGGCGCTCATCGGACTGGAAAACCTCTCCACGGCCTTGCTCCTCTGCATCACCATCCTGTGCATGATGGTGGTAGGCAGAGTGCCCATGAGACAAATCGGAAGACTCGTGGGTTGCATGACCATTGCGGTCATCTTAGCCATAGCCAGCATTATGATCATCGGCCACGACAAGGAAGCAGATGCCAAGAAACCCGAAAATTCTCTGACCGAAAACGTTAGCAAGGAGAAAGAGGAGACGGGAACTATCCAGAAAATATTCCATCGAGTAGACACTTGGAAAGCCCGTATCGACAAGTTCATCAACTCCAAGCCCGTAGCTCCGGAGGACGTAGACCTCGACAAAGACGCACAGGTGGCCCACGCCAACATCGCCATCGCCTCGTCGAACATCCACGGCAAGGGACCTGGCAACTCGGTGGAAAGAGACTTCCTCTCGCAGGCCTTCTCCGACTTCATCTACGCCATCATCATCGAAGAGATGGGTATCCTAGGAGCGGGAGGAGTAGCCTTCCTCTACATGATGCTCCTGTTCAGGGCGGGGAAAATAGCCAGCCGCTGCGAGAACAACTTCCCGGCTTTCCTCTGCATGGGCCTCGCCTTCATGCTGGTGATCCAGGCACTCTTCAACATGGCAGTGGCTGTGGGGCTGGCTCCCGTGACCGGACAGCCGCTTCCGCTCATCAGCCGAGGCGGAACATCCACCATCATCAACTGTCTCTACCTGGGCATCATACTGAGCATCAGCCGCACCGCCAAGAAGAAAGAAATGCCACAAAACAAGGCAAATAGAGGCCATTTTGCAGCTGCATAAAAAAAGAGAATGATAAATAAGGTAAAAATTGCCGTTAAATGGATTTTTTTGCTTACCTTTGCGTTATAAACTCGAATGGATATGAACAATGAATTGAGAATCATCATAAGTGGCGGTGGCACAGGGGGGCACATATTCCCCGCCGTGTCCATCGCAAACGCCATCAAGGCCAAGCGTCCCGATGCCAAAATTCTCTTTGTCGGTGCCCTTGGAAGAATGGAAATGCAGCGCGTTCCTGCGGCAGGCTACGAGATAAAGGGTCTGCCCATCTG
>CAVGLH010000154.1:0-5672 GCA_963630065.1 Bacteroides fragilis
GCCCAAGAACTTGGCGTAGAGGATGTGGTGAAGTTCATGGGATTCACTCCGAATCCTTATCCCTGGCTGAAGAATTGTGCCATCTTGCTGCACAGTGCCAAGTTTGAGGGACTCCCTACGGTTTTGATAGAGGGTCTTCTGCTCGACAAGCTCGTCATCAGCAGCGACTGCCCTACCGGGCCAAGGGAGATATTGGACAACGGCAAAGCCGGAGTCCTCGTACCAACAGGCGACGCAGAAAGATTTGCCACCGAGGTGAAGAAGCTACTCACCGATGAAGAAGCCAGGAACAGCCTCCTCAAGGGAATAGAAGCCCACAAGCACGTATTCACCTTTGAGGAGACCCACCAGCTGTTCAAGGAAATCATCAATCACTTAACCTGATGCCACGCACATAATCATACTTAGGGGCAGGGATGAAGGGGAGGATTTGGTTGAAGGTCTTCACTATACGTTCCAATGCATAGTGAAGTCTGCCGACACGGAAACGCCGCAGCTTTCCCAAATATTCCTTTTTCTCCTCTTCCGTCATTCTTGCCCTCAAGATTTCCTTATACAAGTATCCACGGGACAATGCGTCCCGGTAGAAGCCAAACGAGTGATGCTCCCACAGATAGGAATAAATCAAGAGCTTCTCGGCCATCTGCTTCTCGCCACCGTCAGAAATGAAAGTCACGCTTTTCTGGTGTCGCCTGAAATAATTGAGGCGCTCGTGCAAGATGATTACATTTCCCACTTCCGCCATCTTAATCCAAAACAGCCAGTCGCCACAATATCTTGTGGAAGAGAAATCCATCTGAATCTTTTCCAAACTATTCCTGCGGAAGACTATCATACTGGCATTGTAAGACGCATTATACCACAACAGGAAATGCCTCAAATAAGTGGCAGAGCTGTAAAGAAAGGCTTGCCCTTCATCTTGCCCCCCCCGCAGCAGGCCACTTATCATAATCGTCCCGGATGGGATTGTTCTCGGAGTCCACCAAGTGAGAGCCGCACAAGGCATAGCTTGCATCAGGACGGGCATCCAGCAGACCGACCATCTTTCCCAAGAAAGACTTGTCGCAATAGTCGTCGCTCTCCGCTATCCAAATATACTCTCCCTTGGCCAAGGCCATTCCCTTTTCCCATTGCACAAAGGGATTTCCCGTATTCACCTCATTCAAGACACAATGACTCACCTCGGGGTGGCGAGAAGCCTGCTCCTGCAGATAAGCAGGGCTTCCGTCCGTAGAACAATCATCCAGCAAGATAACCTCAAAGTCTGTAAAGTCTTGGCCAAAGACAGACTCCAGACGCAAAGACAGATACCTTTTATAGTTATAGTTCGGTACGATAATGCTTACTTTTGGAACATCATGCATATGTGTTTTAATTTTAATCACTATCCTAGTTAGCCTACTATTTGTTCTTACGATGATTACGAGTCTTCTGCTTGCTCTTCTTCACCTTCTTGGAGGTTGGTGTAGAAGCGGGCTTTTCCTTGCGTACGGGGGCGGAATCGCCGGCAAGGGCGAAGTCTAGTTGTTTCTTTTCCAGGTTGGCTTGCGCCACCTTGATGCGGATGGCATCGCCTAGCTGGTACTTGTTGTGATGGCGACGGCCAATCAAACAGAAGTTCTTTTCGTCGAAGTCGTAGTAGTCGTCTGCGATGTCTCGCATCGGAATCATACCTTCGCAGTGGTTTTCGTCAATGGTGGCGTAGATGCCGTAGGAGGTGATGCCACTGATGTGAGCATCGTATTCCTCGCCGAGCTTGTCGCTCATAAACTCCACCATCTTGTATTTGATGCTGTCTCGTTCGGCGTTTTGGGCTACCTGTTCCATTTCTGAGCAATGCTCGCATAGTTCCTCGTAATGCTTCTCGTTGGCGCTTCTGCCGCCGTCGGCATATTTGGTGAGCAAGCGATGCACCATCGTGTCTGGATAGCGACGGATGGGAGAGGTGAAGTGGGTGTAGTACTCGAATGCCAGTCCGAAGTGACCGATGTTGTGGACCGAGTACTTGGCCTTCATCATAGCACGGAGGGCTACCATCTGGATGAGGTTGTTCTCGGGTTTCCCTTCGCATTCGGCCATCAACTTGTTCAGGCTCTTTGCCGTGGCTCCCTTGGTGCCCTCAGTCTTCATCTTATAGCCGAACTTCACTACGTATTCGCGCAGGGTCTCCAGTTTCTGTGGGTCTGGGTTGTCGTGGATGCGATAAGGCAGCACCTTTGGTTTCTTGCCCTTTTTCACCTTTCCGATGCTCTCTGCCACCGTGCGGTTGGCGAGGAGCATGAATTCCTCCACGAGCTTGTTGGCATCCTTCGAACGCTTGTAATAGCAGCTCACTGGTTTTCCCTTCTCGTCGATGTCGAAATGCAATTCCTCGCGGTCGAACTTTACAGCTCCGTTCTTGAAGCGGGCGGCACGAAGTTTCTTGGCCAATCGGTCGAGGGTGATAAGCTGTAGGGCATTCTCTCCTTGGTAAGGATGTTCCTTGGTCTCGGCGGGTGCGGGCTCGCCGGTTCCGTCTATGACACCATTGTTTTCCAACAACTCCTGTACCTCTTCATATTTATATCTGCGGTCGCTCTCAATGACGGTATGCACGATGCGGTAGTTCTTTACCTCGGCATTGTTGTCCAGTTCGAAGATTACGCTGTAGGCCAGTTTCTCCTCGTTGGGGCGCAGCGAGCAGATGAAGTTGCAGAGTCGTTCCGGGAGCATCGGGATGGTGCGGTCCACGAGATAGATGGAGGTGGCACGCTTCACGGCCTCCTTGTCGATGATGCTGCCCTCGGTGACGTAGTGGGACACGTCGGCGATGTGTACGCCCACCTGCCAGTTGCCATTGTCCAGCTTCTGAATGCTGAGTGCATCGTCGAAGTCCTTGGCATCTTTGGGGTCGATGGTGCATGTAAATACCTTGCGGAAGTCCTCTCTCTCCTTTAAATCCTGTTCAGTGATTTCTCCCGTAATCTTGTTGGCGGCATCCTCTACGTTCTTGGGATATTTATAAGGTAGACCATACTGGGCCAGGATGGAGTTCATCTCCACGTCGTTGTCTCCCTTTTGTCCGAGGATGTCCACCACCTCGCCGATAGGACTTTTATTTTCCCCGTCTGGCCACTCGATGATGCGCACCACCGCTTTGTCGTCCGTCTTTCCGCCCTTCACCTTGCGTCGGGGGATGATGATGTTGTGGGCGAAAACGTCGCCTGGGGTGACGAGGTAGGCCAAGTCTTTGTCCACTTTCAGTCTGCCAACGAAGGTGTCCTTGGATCGTTCGAGAATCTTGTTGACCTGTGCTTCCTTGATGTGGTTCTTGCGCCGGGCCAGGAAAGTGAACTCCACGCGGTCTCCGTTGAGGGCTCCCATGGAGTTGCGTTCAGAACAAAAGATTGGAGTCTCGCTGTCGTCGGGTATGACCGAGTTCTTGCCGTTTGCCTTTCTCACAAACTTACCCTCCATTACTTGCACGCTTTGGTTCAGTCGGTAGGAGTTGTCACTCACCTTAGCCAGATAATCGTCCCATGCCATTTCCTCCATGATGTCGATGGCCAGCATCTTGAGCGGATGCGTGGTGAGATGGAGGGAACGGAATATCTCTTTGAAGCTGAGCGTTTCGCCCGGCCTCTCGGCAAAGAATTCCTGGAGCATCTCCGAGAGCTGCTCCTTGTTCATTCTTTTGCCTCCTTTTTTACCTTTTCCCATAATTATAAAAGTTAATAGTTTTCTAAGGCAAAGAAACAAAAAAAATCGCAGACTGCAAAGTTTATTGGCTATTTTTTTCGTTTTTTATTAAATATGTCATAAAATATCTCTCTTAAACGGAGCTGGCAAGAAGTCATAGTAGACTTATGCTGGCTCCTTTCTGCTTTTTGTCAGTAGATATATCGCAACGTGCTGTTTGTTATAAATATGTTAAAATTTGAAATATCTGCAACGAATATTTCAGTATGAGCGAGATTCTTATTAAATTTGCAACTGAAATGTAATAGCTGTTTACTATTTAACAAAACATTTATGGGTACAAGTCAATATCTTGTGATATTTTTTCAGATTCTCGGATCTCTGGCATTGCTCATCTACGGAATGAAGGTGATGAGCGAGGCTCTGCAGAAGATGGCGGGATCTCAGTTGCGACACATTCTCGGGGCGATGACCACCAATCGGTTCACTGGTATGCTTACGGGTACATTTGTTACCTGCGCCGTGCAGAGTTCCTCTGCCACCACTGTGATGACGGTTTCTTTCGTCAACGCCGGTCTTCTCACCTTGGCACAGGCCATCTCGGTCATCATGGGTGCCAACATCGGCACCACGCTCACGGCTTGGATTATGTCGCTCGGCTACAATGTCGACTTGACCATCGTGGTGTTCCCAGCCTTCTTTCTGGGCATCATGCTGATTTATAGTAAGAAACGGCGTTACATCGGTGACTTCCTATTCGGTATCGCTTTCCTCTTTTTCTCTTTGGTGCTTTTGAGTAATGCGGGAAAGGCACTCGACCTGGAGCATAACCCTTCGGTCATCGACTTCTTCAGCTCTTTCGATACGAAGAGCCACCTTACCATCGTTGTCTTTCTCTTGATCGGTACGCTCATCACTTGCATCGTGCAGAGTTCGGCGGCAGTGATGGCCATCACCATATTGCTTTGTTCCACGGGAGTGCTTCCCATCTATCTGGGTATTGCCCTGGTGATGGGTGAGAATATCGGTACCACCGCCACTGCCAATCTGGCTGCCTTGGGTGCTAATGCGCAGGCTCGTCGTGCAGCCCTTGCCCACTTGGTGTTCAACGTGTTTGGCGTGATTTGGGTACTTTGTCTGTTCTATCCTTTTGTCAATCTGGTTTGCTCCTTGGTGGGCTACGACCCCGACGGCAACCTCACGGCGGCTCAGAAGGCTACGATATTGCCCATCGTGCTGGCTATGTTCCATACTTGCTTCAATGTCTGCAACACGGGGGTGCTCATCTGGTTTATCCCACAGATAGAAAAAGTGGTTTGCATGCTTATCAAGCCTAAGGCTGAGAAGGACGATGAGGAGTTCCGCCTGCGTTTCATCCAGACGGGCATCATGAAGACTCCAGAGCTTTCTGTCTTTGAGGCTCAGAAAGAAATCTGCAGCTTCGGCGACCGCATACACCGTATGTTCGGCATGGTGAGGGAACTGATGCAGACCACCGATGAAAAGCCTTTCACCAAGCTCTTCGAGCGCATTGAGAAATACGAGGGCATCTCCGACAATATGGAGATAGAGATAGCCAAGTATCTCGACCAGGTGAGCGATGCCCACTTGAGCGATGATACCAAGGCAAAGATTCGTGCCATGCTCCGTGAAATCTCCGAGATAGAGAGCATCGGCGACAGCTGTTACAACATTGCCCGAACCATCAAGCGTAAGGTAGACAACAAGGAGGTGTTCACCGACAAGCAGCATGAGAGCATCCATCAGATGTTCGAACTGGTGGATGAGGCTCTGTCGCAGATGAACTATATGTTCACCCACGACCGCAATACGCTCGACATGAACCGCACGTTCAACATCGAGTCGGAAATCAACAACTATCGCAACCAGTTGCGCAACCAGAACTTGGACGCAGTGGACAGCCACCTCTACACCTATGGCGTAGGAACACTCTATATGGATATTATCCAGGAGTGTGAGAAACTCGGCGACTA
>CAVGLH010000155.1:0-5532 GCA_963630065.1 Bacteroides fragilis
CCTTCTTGGTGCTCACCTCATCGAGCATCAAGCGACGGTTCTCGGCACGCACCACCGTCTTGCCCGCCTTCTGCCTGGAGCCGAGCACCACGGTTACCTTGTAGTTGCCGTCGGCCACTTTCACAGAATAGAAAAAGGGAGAATTGCTCTTGGCCGTGGGGGCACTCACGACGTCGTAGCCACTGCCATTCTCTGCGGAATAGACAGGCTGCGCCCGGGTCATGTCGATGTCTATGACTTGGGCATTTGCGCCTACAGCAGATGCCAATGCCAACAGACTGGTAAATAAAAGATGTTTTGTTGTCATATTGTTTGTTGTTTATGAGATTTCATCTTACGTTTCAACTCGTTGGCAAAAATACGAAATATGGACAAAAAGCACATAAGCTTTTTGTCCATATACCCTAAATTTTGTACGCACCTACTTCTTTACCTCTGTTTTCTTCGCCCCTTTCTGCAAGTATGCCTTCAGATTGTTGATGGATGTGACCCTAAAATTCCGCCATTTTCCAATCAAGCAATCCCTTGCCATCGTCGTCCAGCTCAATGCCGAGACCAATCACCTCTCTCTTGTCTGCCATGAATGGCTCCATGTATCGGTTGGCGAGAATCTGCTGTACAGCTGCCTCTTTGCCGCCGCTGTTCTTCAGCTTCAACTCTATCACGTAGATATAGCGGGAAGATGAGGCAAGGACATCGATTCTGCCGGTGGAAAGCATGTGCTCCACTTCTGTCCTCATGCCTATGGCATTGAGAATACAACTAATGATGAGGCGATAGCGTTCCTCCATGTCCATAGAGGCAAGTTTCTTGTTGCTATAAGGCACATCGGCTATCAAAGCCTTCAGGGATTTCATGGCCTCCGGCACCTGTCTGGTACCCAACTGCATATACAAATTAGCCTGCAAAGACTGGGTGTCACCCTCTTCACGCATGGTCAAGGCAGGAAGTGCCATTTCGTAAAGAGCTTGCTTTACTTCCTCATTGGGAAAGCCTAGCACATACCCAAACTCATCACTATCCTTGATGGTGAGATAACCAGTCTGATAGAGGAACAAGGCTGCGCCACCACCCGTAACATCCGAGGTCTCCAAAGTATTACGCAAGACGCGACAATTCTCAAAGTCACCAAGACGCAATTCTGCATTGCTCACAAACTTAGGCAATAGAGAGGTGGCACCTGATGCAGCCCAATAATTACGGAGTTTGGATTGAGACAAAGCATTGACAAGACTGAAGGGATTGTAAATATCCACCATATTGTCGTCACTGAAATGATAGCCATCATAATATTCCTTGAGCCTGTCATGAGTTTCTTGCACAGTCCATTTATTACGCTCCGACATTCTTTCCAGTTCTGGTTGGAAATTCTCGCCTATCTCTTCCTCTGTAATTCCACAGAGAGGTGCATATTCCGGCAAGAAACTGATATTGGTCAGATTGTTGAGTACAGAGAACAAGGATATCTGAGTAAACTTGGTGATACCCGTGATAAAGACGAATCGTTCATACTCATCATCTGCCTTCAATATAGCAAAGACACTTCTGTAAATCTCCGTGCATCCTTCATGCTCTGGAGTGTTCCACGAGTGCTGAAGCGGTGAGTCATATTCATCGATAAGGATAACGACCTTCAATCCAGTTTGTTGGTTGGCTGCACAGATAATCGCATTGAATCTGTTGCCCAACGAATCGGAAGAGCCAGTATTTATACCATATTTATCCTCATAGAACTGGAATATCTTGTCAAAATAGGCAGTCAAGTCCTTCACCGTGGCTCCACCACGGCTCATGTCGAGTCGGATAACAGGATATTGTTTCCATTCATCCTCCAATTCCATCATCTTCAAACCCTCAAAGAGTTCTTTTCTTCCTGTAAAATAGGCTTCGAGCGTATCGACAAGCACAGACTTACCGAATCGACGAGGGCGGCTCAAATAATTGTACTTGCAGCCATTATTCGCCAATTGCCAAATAAGGTCCGTCTTATCTACATAGAGGTAATTCTCCTCTCTGATTACTTTAAACGATTGTATGCCTGCTGGTAGTCTTCTTCGATTGATTTTAGCCATACTTCCTTCTCCTTTTTTAAATATGTGCAAAGATACAGATAATATTTCAGAAAGCAAATGTTTTTCTTATTATTAACTATAGATTTTCCTATTTATTCCAACAAGACAACATTTCCTCCATAAGGATTCACTCCACTTATTTCTGCAGGGTAACACCCATCAAACCTACGACCACCTCATTGCTCAAAGTACGCAAGCTTAGTGAACGAAGTTTCTTCTTCGGATTGAGCGGCATATCGAGCATAGTAGCTGCACCACCAGGCAAGGCACACATCGCCAATTTAAGTTCTGGGATGTCACCAGCCGTAGTCGCTTCTTGGTAGCCGGAATCCTTGAAGAGATGTCGGCTCACCATGCCCGTGTTCAGACCTATGCGATAAGGACGCATCTTTGGCATTGGGAAAGCAGTGGCATTCTCCACGAAGTCTTGCTCTATCGGACACCAGTTGACCGGTGGCACAAGCATCAACTCGTCGTTGGTACCATCCGTATATTCCACTCTCACCACCGCATTCCCGATGGCATACTGCATCGGATTGGTAGAACCCGCCATCAAGAGATAAGCATGGGAAGCCTTGCCCTTCAATGGCACGGTGATGCTGTCAGGATAATTGTCCCAAAGCGATGTATAGGCGATGTTCTTGCCTACGGCTGGAGAACGGAAGCCCAGCTGAGCAGCCGCTTGGGTCTTGGAATCCCCTTCTTTCTCAGCAAGCACCGCAGAGAACACTCCGTCCTTCACCAAGCTACGGAACTTTGTATCATCTATCTTGGCTATCTTCTTGGTAGAGCACCAGTCGCCCATACCTTGGGTCGGTACGCAGAGCGTGGTGTATGGGGAACGGGGAGACACATACTTGCCCGGTTGGAAGATGTCGCTCACGTTTGAATTGAACAAGGCATCCATATTCACCATCCTGCAATCTTTCGACTGTACATCGTTGAAATCATTGCCCACTCTTTCTATATCAGCCCACTCTTTTCCAGACTGATTGGCTACCATTCCTGCCAAGGTCTCAGCCTTGTCAATCATCATTTCATCTTCCTCTGCGGCACGACTCTTCACGGAAGCCAACTCGATGTGCTGTTCTTGGTCGCTCGTAAAGGCTGTGTCCTTGTACTTGCCAAAGCCCAAGTTCTGTCGAATCACCACCTTCAATGGTCGCTTGAAGTTCTGCTTGATGTCGAACACGTCCTTGCCGTTCACTCGCTTGAACGAATAGTCGAGATAAGGTGTGTGGATGGAAGCACTGTCCCAAGCGGCCGGGAATCCCGGGCGGATAATCACCTCTCCCTCCAAGGCATTCGGCGTGATACCATAGAGACCTTCGATAAGCGCGCGGGAAGAGATACCGGTTACATCAGAGAAGTCACGATAGCTCTCGCCCAACGCACGGTCATGAGTGGAGATTTGTCCGAAATTGCCAGGACTTGCTCCAAGATACATGAAGTCGAGGATGTTCGCCTTGAGCAACTGGTATGCCTTTTCCACTCGTCCTGCCTGGTAATAAGCCAACACAGTGTGCATCACCTCTGCCATCGCCACATTATTCACACTCCATTCGTATGGCGACCAACCGGTAGTACTCAAGGTTTGGTATTCCTGGCCATTATATAAATAAGGTATATGAGGAATATGGCGATCCACATACTTGGTAGCCCGGAAGTTCTGCTCTGCCGTACCCACACCGCAGTCGATAGGGGTATAGACACTCCAGAGAGCCGCATCCTCATGCACTCGCTTCAATCCCATGAAGTCTTGGTACTCAGCCCAATGCCCCTCGTTCTTCAACCAAAGTCGAGCGTTGAGGGCATTCAAGATTCTGTTAGCCTCCTCACGATAAGGTTTCGGATTCTCGCCGATGATTTCTGCGATGCGAGCGGCAAGCAAGTTGCCACGGTAGTTGTAGGCAGAAGAATGGGTCACGGCACCGCTGTTATACTGCAAGGCATCGCTTGCCCAAATACAGCAATAAGCGTCGTAAAGTCCGTCGTTGTCGGGGTCCCATGTGTTTTTCTCCCAAGCCAGATGGCTCTTGATGACTGGCCACATCTTGCGCATATAGGTGGTGTCGGCATCAAACTGGAAGTGCCAAAGCAACTCGTCGATATAGACGAGGTTCATGTCGTAATGATGGAACTGGTTGTTCTTCTCGGGGTTGCGGCAGATATAGCCATTGCTATACATCGGCGTGCCCCACTTATAGGCACCACGAGAGAGACCGTGCCCTGCATCCATCAAGTGTCCCTTGGTGACAGGCACATCCGTCACCTGGCTCTTGGCATAGGCACTGAAGTGGATACGCTGGCGGTCTTGCATACCCAGAAAATCCCCCATATAGGCGGCTCTCCAGCCAGGCAAAGGCATGTGCCATCCCACGGCTCCATGCTCCCACACCTTGCCATCCCATGCACCATCGGCAGCCATCACCATGGCTCCGCCGATAGGATTTAGGTAGGCATCGGGTGTAGTGAAGGTCACGGAAGAAGAGAGGTTCTTTCGCCACTGCTCTGCATCGGCAAAACGTTTTTGCATCTTCACGTCGTTGCCCTTGGCCGAGGAAAGCGTCACGCTATCCACCGAGAAAAACAAGTCGTTGCTATTCCGAGGTCCCCGAACATGTTCTAATAATTGAGGGCGAGCTGGTGCGTCGAAACCTCCAGGTTTCCCAAACTTGCCAATATCGCCAAAGCGCGAGAACTTTTTGGCCATGGTCTCACATATCAAGCCTTCTATCTCCACTTCCTTGTCGAAGCCATCGGCGGAAAACTTCCAGATGCCACCCAAAGCATCAGGATAAGCCAGCACGGAGATACGGAGTTCACCATTACCCCATCGCTTGTCGCGCAAGATGTAGTCCCGGCGACCTGCGTCATAGACAGCCTTGCAATACGCTGCAGAGTCTATCTGCATCGCATGGCCATCGTACTTGATGCGGAAACGGATATTGCGGTGACTGTTTTTCTTGTAGATGGCGAAGATAGGACGGTCGCTCGTCTCAATACGATATTCATCCGTACTGCCATACAAGGCTCTTGTATAGCGATTGTTACCATTCACGCAAACGAAAGTTCTGCCCTCGGGCAAATAGTTTGCCTTTCGCTGTATGATATTCGAAGTCTGACTCTGGGCTTGCAGCGGCATCGCCAAGACCAAACTCATGGATAAGATTGCCAATTGTTTCATATCTTGTGTCGTTAGTTTGTTTTTGTTTACCATTCGAGCATTCCGAACAAGGTTTCATGCTAGCGTAATTTCATGTTAATCGGGTTTACGCTTGCAAAATTACATAATTTAGCTGAATAAGCCAAACATTTACGGCAATTTAGTGACGATAAAAAAATAACTTGGTACAAGTTGTTGATGAGACATATTCAAGTTTCTGATTTGGCAACTCCCACTTGCCTGAGTGGTACAGCGAGGGCGCTGTACCTCCTACAGTTACCCATACTTGCCAGA
>CAVGLH010000156.1:0-5434 GCA_963630065.1 Bacteroides fragilis
AGAGCGAGCACGACAAGGCCATCGCTTACCACGACACAGTGGCTCCAAAGATGGAGGAGATCCGCTACCAGATCGACAAGCTGGAGCTCACCGTGAGCGACGAGCTTTGGACATTGCCTAAGTATCGCGAGCTCTTGTTCATCCGATAAGAGACCAAAGAAAAAAGCTCTATTAGAGCTACTCTTCATCAGATATAACAAAGAACGATCAATCTATTTCTTTTATTGGTTGTTTAAGTTTGCGCGGAGTGTGGTTGTGAAACTACGCTCCGCTTTTTTAGGTATGGCAAGTTGCAATAGATTACTCGCACACGTAATAAGTTTTTCTAAAAAAAACTGTCATCTGTCACCAAATCCAAGTTAACAAACTATATATCAACATATTAAATATGGTGACAGATGAAATATATTATTCACTATCTGCCACCTTTTTGGGCTATCTGTCACCTTTTTTGCTCATTTTTGTTGCAAAAACGTGGTTTGAAGGGCACAAAAGTAGGGGACGAACTGCTGTCAGACGGCAGACTTGAAACCATCCAAGATGATGCCTTGCTGGAATCGAAGCATGGAGAGGCGGAAAAAGTTTCAAAGCTATGAAACCCCGAGTTTCAAGGTTTTGGAACTGGGAGTTTCAAGGCTTGGAACCAATAGTTTTAAGGTCAGGAACCAGACGGCGCAAGGCCTGGCGTGATTCAATACGAAGTCTGGAAAAAGTATTTTTATCGTCTTATTCTTGCACATTCGGCAAAAAAAGCGTACCTTTGCCGACAAATTGCAAACACATTATTTAAAAGACAAGACATGAAGATAAAACTATCCAAGTTATCGTTTACGGGACAGATATTCCTGTCCCTCATCCTTGCCATCATCGTAGGCTGCCTGATGCAAGGCGTTCCAGAGATTGCCAACGCCTACATCAAGCCGTTCGGCGTCATCTTCCTCAACCTACTCAAGTTTATCGTGGTGCCGCTGGTGATGCTCTCCATCATCTCGGGCATCATCTCGATGGAAGACATCTCGAAGGTGGGCAAGCTCGGCATCCGGGCACTCATCTACTTCACCCTCACCACCATCGCCGCCGTGTCGCTGAGCCTCGTGGTGTCCACCTTCCTCAGGGGCTACTTCCCGCTCATCAAGTTGCCTACACCGGAGAAAGCTATCGAGGTTCACGAATTCACCTTTATGGATCAGATAGTGAACATGTTCCCGAGCAATGCCGTGCTGCCCTTCAGCGAAGCCAACATGATGCAAGTCATCGTCATCACCCTGTTCCTGGGCTTCGCCATCGTTCACGTGGGCGAGAAGGCAAAGCCAGCCAAGGAAATCCTGTTGAGTTTCAATGAGATAGTACAGAAGATACTGGGCTACATTCTGAGCCTTGCCCCCATCGGCGTGTTCTGTATGCTCACCCCCGTGGTGGCCGCCAACGGTCCGCAGGTGGTGGGTTCCTACGCCAGCCTCATCGGAGCCGACTACCTCTGCTTCCTGGTTCACGCCCTCATCATCTACTTCCCCTGCGTATATTTCCTCGGCGGCATAAGCCCCTTCCATTTTTTCCGCGAGATGACTCCCGCCATGATGTTCGCCTTCTCCAGCGCATCGAGCGTGGCTACCATCCCCTACAATGTGGAGTGTACACGGAAGATGGGTGTCAGAAAGGAGATTAGCGACTTCATATTGCCTCTTGGCGCCACCATCAACATGGACGGCACTGCCATCTACCTGGGCGTGACGAGCGTATTCATTGCCACTTGCTGCGGCATGGATCTCACGATGCAGCAGTACATTGCCATCGCTCTCTCTGCCACCATCGCCTCTATCGGCGTGCCGGGCGTACCTGGCGGTGCTCTCGCCCTGATGGCCATGGTTTTCGCCTCGGCCGGAATCCCCATCGAGGGTGTGGCAGTGGCAGCTGGTGTAGACCGCCTCGTAGACATGGGGCGCACCACCATGTCTATCACGGGCGACGCCTCCTGCGCCGTAGTAATGCAGCGATTCAGCAAGGGAATCTTCAAGGAAAAGTAAAAAGGTAAAAAAGTAAAAATATCAAATCATGGACTTCAACATGATAGGCACCGCCTGGGCGCTGCTCCCTCCCGTCGTAGCCATCGGACTGGCACTGAAGACAAAGGAGGTTTATTCGTCTCTTTTCATCGGCATCCTCCTGGGTGCCGTGCAGTACAGCATTTCCGTGGGATCGGGACTTGACGGATTCCTCATCCATCTCACCAACCACACCGTGGGCGAGGGCGACAATGCCAAGAGCTACGGCATGATACACTGTCTATCAGACCCTTGGAACGTGGGCATCCTGGTGTTCCTCGTGGTGCTCGGCAGCATTGTTTCGCTGATGAACAAGGCGGGCGGTTCGGCTGCGTTCGGCCGATGGGCCAGCAAGCACGTGAAGAGCAAGATGGGCGTGCAGATAGCCACCATCCTGCTCGGCATCCTGATATTCATCGACGACTACTTCAACTGCCTCACCGTGGGTTCGGTGATGCGCCCCATCGCCGTGCGCAACGGCGTGACCAAGGAGAAGCTGGCCTACCTCATCGACTCCACGGCGGCCCCTGTGTGCATCATCTCCCCCATTTCCAGCTGGGCGGCGGCCGTGTCGGGATTCGTTTCGGGAGGCGAGAACGGACTGGCCCTCTTCTGCAAGGCCATCCCCTTCAACTTCTACGCCCTCTTCACCATCATCTTCCTCTTCGGCGTGGTATTGCTGGGCTTCGACTTCAAGGCGATGAGCAAGTATGACGAGAGACTGCAAAAATGGTACGAGCGAACCCAGGGCGGCAAGCTCGACGACGTGACCGACACCAAACTGCAGGTGGTGGAACACGGCGTGGGAGCCAAGGGAAAGCAAGAGAGCGAAGAAAGCAAGGGTACGGTGGGCGACCTCGTGGTGCCCATCGTCATGCTCATCGTGCTTTGCACGCTGGGCATGGTGTATTCCGGCGGTTTCTTCGATTCGGCCAACGACAACTACATGGACTTCGTGAATGCCTTTGCGGCCAGCAACGCTTCCCTGGGACTGGTGATAGGTTCGCTTGCCTCCTTCATCTTCACCGTCATCATCTACGTGTCCCGCAAGACACTGCCCTTCGACGAGGCGATGAGCAGTCTCATCAAGGGTTTCGAGGCAATGGTGCCCGCCATCCTCATCCTCACCCTGGCATGGACACTGAAGAGTATGACCGACTCGCTCGGTGCCGCCGAGTATGTGTCTGAGATTGTGGCAGGTAGCGCCTCCGGCCTACAGCAGCTGTTGCCCGCCATCATCTTCGTAGTGGCAGCCCTGCTCGCCTTCGCTACAGGCACCAGCTGGGGAACCTTCGGCATCCTGATACCCATCTGCATCTCCGTGTTCGCCGACACCGACCCCTTGCGCATCATCTCCATCTCGGCCTGTATGGCCGGAGCCGTGTGCGGCGACCACATCTCGCCCATCAGCGACACCACCATCATGGCCAGTGCCGGGGCCGACTGCAAGCATGTGCACCATGTCTCCTCCCAGTTGCCCTACGCCCTGACCGTGGCGAGCGTATCGTTCCTCACCTTCGTGGTGGCGGGATTCACCAAGAATCTGGGGTTCGTCACGTGCGCCGTCATCTCGTGGATTTTCGGCATCTTGATGCTGGCAGGAGCCTTGTATTTCTTGAAGAAACATGTAGCCAAGTAGAGCCATTGCGGCACACTGGCTGACGGGCAAAAGCGGCAAAACTATTATTTTGAAAGATTTTTCGAGGAAAATCCTTTCTCAATTTAAATATTTTTACTATTTTTGCAGCCAAAATGCAAGCAAAGCATACCATATCCTTTTCAGAAGGGTTATAACAATAAGTAAATTAAGGAAAATATGGAAAAGATTAAGATGACAACTCCATTGGTAGAGATGGACGGTGACGAGATGACAAGAATATTGTGGAAGATGATCAAGGACGAGCTCATTCTTCCCTTCGTTGACTTGAAGTCAGAGTATTACGACCTCGGTTTGCCCTACCGCGACCAGACGAACGACCAAGTGACCATCGACTCTGCCGAGGCTGCCTTGAAATATGGTGTGGCTGTGAAGTGCGCCACCATCACCCCCAACGCCCAGCGCATGGACGAGTATAAGCTCCACAAAATGTGGAAGAGCCCCAACGGCACCATCCGTAGCATCATGGACGGCACCGTGTTCCGTGCTCCCATCACCATCCCCAGCATCCATCCCTGTGTGAAGAACTGGGAGAAGCCTATCACCATCGCCCGTCACGCCTACGGCGACGTGTATAAGAGCGTGGAGATCCGGGCCGACGAGCCGGGCACGGCCAAGCTCGTGTTCGAGGGCAAGAGCGGCAAGAAACAGGAGGTGGAAATCCACAGCTTCGACGGTGCCGGCGTAATCCAGGGCATGCACAACACCGACAAGAGCATCCGCAGCTTCGCCCACAGCTGCTTCAAGTTTGCCATCGACACCAAGCAAGACCTTTGGTTTGCCACCAAGGACACCATCTCCAAGACCTACGACGCACAGTTCCGCAAGATATTCGAGGAGGTATACGAGAGCGACTACAAGGAGAAGTTTGCCGAGTTGGGCATCGAGTACTTCTATACATTGATTGACGATGCCGTGGCCCGCGTGATCCGCAGCAAGGGCGGTTTCATCTGGGCTTGCAAGAACTACGACGGCGACGTGATGAGCGACATGCTGAGCACGGCCTTCGGTTCGCTGGCCATGATGACATCTGTATTGGTTTCCCCCGACGGCAAGTATGAGTACGAGGCTGCCCACGGCACCGTGACCCGCCACTACTACCGCTACTTGAAGGGTGAGGACACATCCACCAACCCGATGGCCACCATCTTCGCATGGAGCGGAGCCTTGAGAAAGCGCGGTGAGCTGGACGGCATCAAGGAGCTTCAGGACTTCGGCGACCAGCTGGAGGCAGCCTGCTTCGACACCCTCAATGACGGCATCGCCACCAAGGACCTCGTGAACCTGATGGAGGGCGTGGAGGCCAAGGGCGTGAACTCAGCCGGCTTCATCGCCGCCATCCGCGAAAGACTGGAGAAGAGATTGGCGTAATATAGCTCACAAACAACATTGAGTAGGAGGTAAACACTAATCATTAGCGTTTATCTCCTATTTTCGTGTTTACCGACCTCTCGCAACCTCTGTGATGAAGCAGCAAGGTACATTATCGGAGAGACACTGACCCTCCAATATACGCATACCTATTTTTTGCCATTTCTTTTATTATATCTTCCCAAACATTTGGCAGTTAAGCAAGAAAAGCGTATCTTTGCAACCAAAAGTCCGACCGGCTGTCAGAAATATGTTCTATGACTTCAGCTCTGCGGGAGGCTTCAGAAGTAAAAGATAACACGATAAAACATATAAGATTATGGAAATAAATAGCAAAAAGACAGATGATAAGACGATAGTAGAG
>CAVGLH010000157.1:0-5387 GCA_963630065.1 Bacteroides fragilis
AAGAAAGGCATCAAGTTTGCAGTCATCGTCAACGACATCGGCGAGGTGAACATCGACGCTGCCCTCATCGAGAAAGGCGGCGTGGTGAACCAGAAGGACGATTCGCTCGTAAGCCTGCAGAACGGCTGCATCTGCTGCACGCTGAAGATGGACCTCGTGGAACAACTGAAGGAAATCGTTGACATGAAGCGTTTCGACTATATCGTAATCGAGGCCAGCGGCATCTGCGAGCCAGCCCCCATCGCCCAGACCATCAGTTCCATCCCCACACTTGGCCCCCAATATATCGAGAACGGCATTCTGCGCCTCGACAGCATCGTCACCGTGGTGGATGCGCTCCGCATGAAAGACGAGTTTGCCAACGGCTCCGACCTGATGAAGGACAACCTCGACGAGGAAGACCTCGCCTCGCTCGTAATCCAGCAGATAGAATTCTGCAACATCATCCTGCTCAACAAGGCTGCCGAAGTGGAACCTAAGGAGCTCGACCACCTCAAGCAAATCATCCGTGCCATCCAACCCAAGGCCGAGATATTCGAATGCAACTACGGCGACGTAAACCTCGACCTCATCGTCAACACCCATAAGTTCGACTTTGAGAAAGTAGCCACCTCCGCAGGCTGGATTCAGGAGATTGAGGCTGAGCGAGAGGAACATGAGCACCATCACGATGATGACGACGACGAACACGATGAGCATCATCACGAGCACCATCACGAGCACCATCACGAGCACGAGCACCACCACCATCATCACGACCATGACCACGATCACGAAGGAGGCGAGGTGGAGGAATACGGCATCGGCACCTTTGTATATTACCGCCGCAAGCCGTTCGACCTGGGACTCTTCGACGAGTTTGTGGCCCGCAAATGGCCCCGTGACGTAGTGCGTGCCAAGGGCATCTGCTATTTCTCCGACGAGCAAGACATGTGCTACGTATTCGAGCAGGCAGGACAGCAGAAAACGGTGAAGCAAGCAGGCCAGTGGCTCGCCACAATGCCCAAGAACCAGCTCGACGAACTCCTGAAAAACAACCCCCAACTGGAGAAAGAATGGGACGACACAGTGGGCGACCGCATGATCAAGCTCGTATTCATCGGCCAACACATCAAGGAGCAGAAAGATGCCATCATGGCAGAGCTAGACAAGTGTCTGGCCCTCTAAATAGAACTATCGAAGGAAAAATTCAGCTCAAATTGAAGTTTTTCCTTCGATTTTTGGTTTTATTCGTTTTTTTTTGTTAAATTTGCACCCGATTTATAATAAAAGAGAAGAGAATTGCAAATTATGAACACAGACTTCAGACCTGCTTATATCAAGGACTTTGAGGCTTGCATGAATGTCATTGAACAGGCTCGCCGACTGATGATAGCCTCGGGACGCCACCAATGGACTAGCGACTATCCGTCAGAAAACGATATCAGAAAAGACATCGACAACGGAAACGCCTTCGTGCTGACGGTGAATGGCGACGTGGCCGTATACGGAGCCGTCGTACTCAACGGCGAACCTGCCTACCAGAAGATAGAAGGCAAATGGCTTACGGAGGACGACTACTACGTGATCCACCGATTCGCCACACTCCCCAAATACCAGCGCGAGGGCTTGGCACGCATCTTCATCAGCAAGGTGAACAGTCTCTGCGAGATTGAAAAAGTACCCAGCATCAAGGTGGATACCAACTATGACAACATACCCATGGTGAAACTGCTCTCTTCCATGGGCTTCTGCATCTGCGGACAAGTAGACTATGGAAAACGCGGAATGAGGTTTGCCTTTGAGAAACGAACCATTGAGCCTGAATTGAAATAAAAATCATGAAAACAAGTATCATGAACGAGAAAATGAATCTGATGAGAGACTTGGTCGAACAACTCAACCAAGCCTCAGACAACTACTACAACGGCAAGGGCGAACTCATGACCGACTATGAGTGGGACGCCAAGTTTGACCAGCTGAAAAAACTGGAGGAGGAAACGGGCGAAACGCTCCCCGACTCCCCCACCAACAAAGTGTCGGAAGACACGATTGGCGGACAGAAGGAAGAGCACGAGTTTGCCGCCCTCTCTCTGGCCAAGACCAAGCAAGTGGCCGACCTCGCCAAGTGGGCCGACATGCGCCCCATCTGGATTTCGTGGAAACTGGACGGTCTGACTCTCGTCGTAACCTATGACAACGGAAAACTCTCCAAGATAGTGACTCGTGGCAATGGACACATCGGCACCAATATCACCTACCTCTCATCCGCCATCAACGGCATCCCCGCCGAGATAAGCGAGAAGGGACATCTCGTGGTGCGCGGCGAAGCCGTGATTTCCTATGCCGACTTCGAGCAGTTCATCATCGAGAGCGAAGGCGACTACGCCAACCCACGCAACCTCGCTTCCGGTTCTCTTTCTCTTCACGACAGCAACGAGGTGAAGCAACGCCACATCCAGTGGATTCCTTTCACCCTGGTACATACCGACCGCGACATCACCTCATGGGGCGAGAGGATGGATATGCTCCAGCAGCTTGGCTTCACCCCCGTGGAGCGCACACGCATCGACCACCCCACTCTAGAGAACATTCAGCAGGAGATAGACATCTTCACGGAGAAAGTGACCAGCAAGAGCAATCCCTTCCCCGTCGACGGTCTGGTAATCTGCTACGACGATACCGACTACGCCGCCACGGGTTCCGTCACAGGCCACCATGCCACCAGGGCAGGCTATGCCTTCAAGTGGCAAGACGAGTATGCCGACACAGAGCTCGACCATATCGAATGGTCGTGCGCCGCCAACACCATCACCCCCGTGGCTGTGTTCAAGCCCGTCAACTTGGAGGGTACTACCGTGCAAAGAGCCTCGCTCTGCAACATCAGCGAATGCGAGCGGCTGGGCATCGGCGGAAAGGGTTCCAGACTGAAAGTAATCAAGGCCAACAAGATTATCCCCAAGGTAATCAACGTCTCCGAAGCCATCGGCTGCTTCGATGTTCCCCGGGAATGCCCCGTTTGCCACCAGGAGGCAGTGGTCAGCACGAGCGAGGGAGGCACAAAGACGCTCCATTGCACCAATCCCGCCTGCGCCGCCAAGCAAATCAAGAAATTCACACGCTTCGTGAGCAAGGAGGGGCTCAATATCGACGGTATCTCCGAACAAACCGTCTGGAAATTTGTAAACGAGGGATTCATCAGCGAATATGCCGACTTCTACCGGCTGCGCGAGCACGCTTTCAACATCGCCTCCTTCGAAGGCTTTGGACGCAAGAGCGTCAACAACCTGATGGCAAGCATTGAGAAAAGCCGCGCCACCGACGGCCGCCACCTGCTCTATGCGCTCAACATCCCATTGTGCGGCGGAGACGTGGCGAAGAGGCTCGTGGGCCGCTACCCCGTAAAGGAGCTCATCGAAATAGCCCACACCACCATGTTCGACGATGAGTTTGCCGCCATCGACGGTATCGGACCGGAGAAAAGCGCCAAGTTCGTTGGTTGGTTTCGCAATCCCGACAACTACTGCCACGTAACCAATCTTCTGCCCCACCTCTCCATCAAGGAGCAGGAGCCACAGGAGAAAGGCAGTCTTTGCCAAGGTCTTACCTTCGTGGTGACTGGAGACGTGACCCACTTCAAGAACCGCAACGAGCTGAAGGCTTACATCGAGAGCCAGGGCGGAAAGGTGACGGGCAGCGTGAGCAAGAGCACCAACTACCTCATCAACAACGATGCCACTTCGCAAAGTTCCAAAAACAAGAAAGCCCACGAACTCAACATCCCCATCATCACGGAAGATGAATTCATCGCTAAGTTCCAATAAACCCGAATGCAGTGAACGTCATAGAAAAAGGAGAGCATGACATCGTTTGTGTCATGCTCTCCTTTTTCTATTAATTCTTTGCTATAAGCCTTTAAAGCAATGCTAACTTATTTTGAATATGGATATTTATATACCTTCAGCGTTATTGGCTTCCCATCACCCACTGTTTTAGTAATTGTGACGGTTCCCGTAAGAGTAGTATATTTAGAATGACTTTCGTATACCTTATCACATGCTTCAATGATTTTATTTGATACATCTGCACCATTAGCAGCTACGACAATAGGTTTAATGACATCGCCATAGTAATTTGTTATACTAAGAGCCACTAATTTCTCTGTAATGTCAGAACTACTAACGGCAGGATCTACAGAGTATGTAACTACCTCAGTGGTTGTTGTCTTCTCGCTATGGCAGGCAGAGAAAAAGACAAGCGAAATTGTCATGCAGATTAAGGCAACTGCGGCCATCATGATTCTTTTCATAAGCTTTTGTTTTAAAATATTTATGTTTGTAAACTGATACTACCTTTTTACAAGTTGCAAAATTAACAAAAAAATACGAAACTTTAGCATAAAGAAAGCTATTTTTTCATTTTTTCTTGCAAAATTTGCCTATTCCGCCATTTTTTAGTACTTTTGCCAACAGAAATTGCAAACTAGAAAACTCAAAAAGACAAGATTATGGCAACTATCATTTATCCGTCACCGATATTCGGCCCCGTCAACTCACGCAGACTGGGCGTGTCGCTCGGCATCAATCTCATGCCCTCCGACGGCAAGGTGTGCTCCTTCGACTGTGTTTACTGCGAATGCGGATTCAATGCCGACTTCCGCCCCAAGAAGAAGCGGCCCACCCGAGAGGAAGTGAGAGAGAATCTGGAAAAAGTACTGAGGCAAAGACATGACAACAATCTACCGCTCGACGACATCACCTTCGCCGGCAACGGCGAACCCACAGGACACCCCCAGTTCAAAGGCATCGTGGAAGACACCATAAGACTCTGCAGCCAATACTTCCCCAAAGCCAAGGTATCCGTACTCAGCAATGCCACCTATATATATAAGGAGGAAGTGAGGGAAGCACTGATGATGGTGCACAACAACATTCTGAAGCTCGACACTGTGGATATGGATTACATCAAGAAGCTCGACCGCCCGCAACAGCCCGACTATGACGTAAGGAAAGTCATCGAACACCTTAAAATGTTTGATGGCCATGTCATCATACAGACGATGTTCCTGCGAGGAGACGGACTCGACAATACCGGCGAGCACTTCATTGCCCCATGGCTTGAAGCCGTGAAAGACATCAAGCCCGAGCAAGTGATGGTCTATACCATCGACCGCGAAACTCCCGACAAACTTCTGGAAAAAGCTCCCCGTGAAGTGCTCGATGCTATCAAGGACAGAGTGGAAGCCCTAGGCATCAAGTGTACGGCAAGCTATTAAGTAACAAAAAAAGTAGGTACATTTCTCCCTTGTGTGGTACGGCGAGGGCGCCGTACCTCCTATGATTGCCTTTTCGCGCAAGTAGGGTAACTGTAGGAGGTACAGCGCCCTCGCTGTACCACACTCAAGCAAG
>CAVGLH010000158.1:0-5380 GCA_963630065.1 Bacteroides fragilis
TCCTTGCTTGCTTGGTACGGCGAGGGAATTCCTTGCTTGCTTGGTACGGCGAGGGCGCCGTACCTCCTATAATTGCCGTTTCTGACAAAGAGGGGTAACTGTAGGAGGTACAGCGCCCTCGCTGTACCACTCAAGCAAGTTAGCTCCAAGCGCCCTCGCTGTACCAAGTAAGGGGGAGTTTCCAAATCAGAAACTTGAGTATATCCCATCAACAAATTGTACCAAGTTATTTTTTTTACCGTCACCAAAGAACGAAGAATCCAAATGCAAAAGAGTGAAGAACCAAGACAAATGAATTCTTCACTCTTCGTTCTTCACTCTTCACTCAAATCATTTCCTGCGTAAGTATGCTTTCGAGTTCCTCGGCGGAGAGACGGAGCTTGAACTCTCCCTTCATGGCCACGCTGATTCTTCCTGTCTCCTCCGACACGATGACAGCAATGGCGTCACTGCTTTGCGAGATGCCCAGGGCGGCGCGGTGGCGCAGTCCGAGTTCCTTCGGGATGTCGAGGTTGTGGCTCACGGGCAGGATACAGCCAGCCGCCACAATGCGCTTGTTGCTAATCACCATGGCCCCGTCGTGAAGGGGCGAATTCTTGAAAAAGATGTTCTCTATCAACTGCTGGTTGATCTTGGCGTCTATCTCCTCGCCCGTATCGGTGATGTCCTTCAGCGGAACTCCCCTCTCGATGACAATGAGGGCACCCACGTATTTCTTCGCCATACTCATACAAGCCATCACGATGGGCATGATGGTGGCCTTGTTGGCCTCCTTCTGGCTGTCCTTACTGGAGTGGAAGAAGTGGACCAGTCGGCGCACCCCCTTCTGCGAACCTATGTCGTAGAGGAACTTGCGGATGTCTTCCTGAAAGATGACGATGAGGGCGATGACCCCCACGCTCACCAACTTATCGAGAATAGAACCCAGCAAGCGCATCTCCAGCACCTGGCTCACGAAGAGCCAGATGAGCACGAAGAGCATGATGCCCACGAAGATGTTCAGTGAGCGGGACTCCTTCATCAGACGATAGACATAGAACAGCAGCGAGGCCACCAAGAGAATGTCGATGAAGTCTTTTATTCCAAATTCAATCATCTTTCATCGCCTCCATTATTTTTACCGCCTCGGCAGCTTCCTTCACGTCATGCACCCTGAGGATGCTGGCACCCTTCATCAGGGCGATGGTGTCGAGCACGGTGGTTCCGTTGAGGGAAGTCGTGGCGTCGCCGCCCAGCAACTTGTAGATCATGCTCTTGCGCGAGATGCCTACGAGTACGGGAAGCTCCATTACGCTGAGTTTCTCCATTTCACTGTATATCTGATAGTTCTGTATCAGATTCTTACCGAAGCCAAAGCCAGGGTCGAGGATGATGTCCTTGGCTCCGAGGTCTCGCAGTTGCTGCACTTCCTTGGCGAAGCCAATCATCATATTCTTCAAGGTGGGCTGCACCGACATCAGGATATAAGGCACCTTCAGTTCGCCCACCAGTCGGAACATCTCGGGATATTCCTCCTGTCGCTGTTCCAGGGGTACATTGGCAATGCCGGTAATGCCGCCTTCCGACACATCGTTGATGATGTCGGCTCCCCATTCCTCGATGCACTTGCGTGCCAGGCTTGGGCGATAAGTGTCCACGGAAACAGCAGCACCGGGCTGTTCACGGCGCACGATGTCGAGGGCGAACTTCAATCGTCTTCCCTCCTCTTCCTCCGACACCTCATCGGCACCGGGACGGGTGGAGAAAGCGCCAATATCAATGATGCTTCCACCATCCGCTATAATTTGGTTAGCCCTGTCGGCTATCTCCTTTTCTGTCTGTTTTCTACTGCCAGAGTAGAAACTGTCGGGCGTTACGTTCAGGATGCCCATCACCTGAGGGGTGCTCAAATCCATCAAGCACCCCTTGATATTGATTGTATAATTCATCAGATTACAACTCCTTCAACCATTTCTTGCCAGGTTTGGTATATGTCCAAGCCAAGAAACATACACCAAAAATGGTACCAATCATAAAAAATGTTGCCAAATAACTCATTATACTACAGATTTCTAAGCCATTTATCCCCTGGCTTGGATTTAAGCCAAGCCAAGAAACACAAACCAAATAAGGTACAAAACATAAAAAATAATGCCAAGTAACTCATAACTATTTATTTTAAAATTTCATTAGCAATAACAGCAAAAACCGCAGTTGCTGCAATACCAAAAATTAATACTGATATATCTCCAGCCGTAGCCTCACCTTTCAACAAAGGCAAAAAGCCTCCTACCCCAGTCCCCGTAAAGGTCAGCTGAGATATGTTAAAGAAATAGCCGCCAAGCTTTTCTTTCCTCAATTTCGTTTTATCTTTCTCATCTCTAATGCCCATTCAGTCCTCCATTCTAAAGTTTCAACGAATATTTTTGCAAAAATAAAAAGAATATTCGAGATTACCATCTGTTTTTTGAGAAAATTGTTGGGTATGTCCTCAATTTAGATTACTTTTGCACAAAAATATTTATAGACTATGGACATTTCAGAACTCTATCAGATTTACCTTGAGCACCCAGTGATTACCACCGACAGCCGCGACTGTCCAAAGGGCAGCATCTTCCTCGCCCTGAAGGGTGCCTCGTTTGACGGCAACAAGTTTGCCGGCATGGCTTTGGAGAAAGGCTGTGCCTATGTGATTGTGGATGAAAAGGAGTATGCCAAGGAGGGCGACGAGCGTTACATCCTCGTGGACGACTGCCTCACCACCTTCAAGGAACTCGCCCGCGAGCACCGCCGCCACTTCGACATTCCTGTGGTAGGAATCACGGGCACCAACGGCAAGACCACTACCAAGGAACTCGTATCTGCCGTTCTCGGCGAGAAATACAACGTGATGTTCACCCAGGGCAACTTCAACAACGACGTGGGCGTGCCCAAGACGCTCTTCCGTTTGAGCGAAGAACATGAGATCGCCGTTGTGGAGATGGGAGCCTCCCACCCCGATGACATCAGAAAGTTGGTGGAATATGTGGAGCCTACCTGCGGCATGATTACCAACGTGGGCCGTGCCCACTTGCAGGGTTTCGGTAGTTTCGAGGGAGTGAAGAAGACAAAAGGCGAGCTTTACGACTTCCTCACCGCCCACGACGCCCTCGTCTTCATCAATGCCGACAACGAGCATCTGATGCAGATGGCAGAGGAACGCAACATCAACCGTCTCGTCACCTACGGCAAGGGGGAGGACTGCGACGTATGGGGAGAAGTAGTCTCCTGTGCTCCCTTCCTCAAGTTCCGCTGGCGCACAGAGGGGATGGAATGGCACGAGGTGCAGACCCACCTCATCGGCTCCTATAACATCGACAATATGCTTGCCGCCATCACCATCGGTCTCCACTTCGACGTGAAACCTCAGCAGATAGACCATGCTCTCGAAAACTACATCCCCAGCAACAACCGTTCGCAGCTGGAGGAGACCGCACACAACAAACTCGTGGTGGATGCCTACAACGCCAACCCTTCAAGCATGGCAGCAGCCATCGAGAATTTCCGTTTGATGGACGTGCCGAAAAAGATGGCGATTCTCGGACAGATGGGCGAATTGGGAGAAGTGAGTCACGAAGAACACCAGAAGGTCATCGACCAACTGCAAGCCGCAGGACTGGAGAACGTCTGGCTCGTTGGCGACGAATTCGAGAACATTCCATGCGAATACCGCAAGTTCCACGATGTGGAGGAAGTGAAGGAAGCCATCAAGGAGAACCAGCCCCACGACCATTACATCCTCATCAAGGGAAGCAACAGCGTGAAGCTCTTCCAACTGACGGAACTGTTATAAAAAATGAAATAGGCTTCATGTGCGAGTGAAGCCTATTTCATTGGCCATCGGAGTAGTACTTCATTCAAGGTCGAAGTACTACTCCGTTTTTATCGCCGTTTTACTTCCTGCACATTCCCAGGAAATACTTGTGAATCTCCAGGCTATCATTCAATTCAGGATGGAAGGCAGTGACAAGTTGGTTGCCCTGTCGGGCAGCCACAATCTTTCCGTCCACCTCGGCAAGCACCTCAGCGTCGCCCCATACCTCCTTGATGTAAGGCGCACGGATGAAAGTCATGGGGATGTTGCCCTCGACTCCCTTCATCGGAGCCTCTATGTAGAAACTGCCGAGCTGTCGGCCGTAGGCGTTCCTCAACGCCGTGATGTCCATGGAGGCAATGCGCTTGCTTGGCTCGCCCTCTATCTTCTTGGCGAGAAGAATCAAGCCGGCGCAGGTGCCATATACTGGAAGCCCAGCGGCTATCGCCTCCTTCACCGGCTCCATCAATCCCAGTTCGTTCAAGAGCTTCGCCTGGGTGGTACTCTCACCACCGGGAATAATGAGGCCATCCTTGGGCTGGTCCCAGTCCTTCCGCTGGCGAATCTCGAAACTGTCCACGCCCAGCCGGTCCAACTTCTGCCGGTGCTCGGCAAAGGCGCCTTGTAATGCCAATACTGCTATTCTCATTTACTTTCCTCTCTCTGCCATGAGCAGCGCAATCTCCTGCTCGTTGATACCCACCATAGCCTCGCCGAGGTCCTCACTCAACTCTGCCAACATCTTGGGGTCGTTGTAGTTGGTCACAGCCTTCACGATAGCCTGGGCGCGCTTGGCAGGGTTGCCGCTCTTGAAGATACCCGACCCGACGAACACTCCCTCGGCACCCAACTGCATCATCAGGGCAGCGTCGGCAGGGGTAGCCACACCGCCGGCGGCGAAGTTCACCACGGGCAACTTGCCGTTCTCATGCACATACTTCACCAAGTCGTAGGGAGCCTGCAACTGCTTGGCTGCCTCGTAAAGCTCGTCTTCGCTCATGGAAGTCAACCGCTTGATTTCGCTCTGCATCATGCGCATGTGGGTAACAGCCTGAACCACGTCGCCCGTGCCCGGCTCGCCCTTGGTGCGAATCATCGTGGCACCCTCGGCAATACGGCGGAGAGCCTCGCCCAGGTTCTTGGCACCGCAAACGAAAGGCACGTCAAACTTGGTCTTGTCGATGTGGTAAACATTATCAGCCGGAGAGAGCACCTCACTCTCGTCGATGTAGTCGATTTCGATTGCCTGGAGAATCTGAGCCTCGGCGAAATGACCGATGCGGCACTTAGCCATCACGGGGATGGAGACAGCCTCCTGGATGCCCTTGATCATCTTGGGGTCGCTCATACGGGAAACGCCGCCAGCCGCACGGATGTCAGCCGGAATACGTTCCAAAGCCATAACGGCGCAGGCACCAGCTGCCTCGGCAATCTTAGCCTGTTCGGGGGTTGTCACATCCATAATCACGCCGCCCTTGAGCATCTGTGCCAGGTTGCGGTTCAACTCTTGTCTATTTTCTGCCATAATTCTATTGTTTTTTATTGATT
>CAVGLH010000159.1:0-5347 GCA_963630065.1 Bacteroides fragilis
GCCTATGGAGGTGACACCGGAAGGTATTGCCAGGCTGGTCAAGCCGCTACAACCAGAAAAAGCACCGTAGCCTATGGAGGTGACACCAGAAGGTAGAGTCAGACTCGTCAAACCGCTACAATTCTTAAAAGCATAGTCGCCTATGGAGGTGACACCAGAAGGTAGAGTCAGACTCGTCAAGCCGCTACAACCAGAAAAAGCTCCAGAAAACAAAACATCCTCTTCTCCAGAATAGCCACCTTTCACTATTTTCACCTCCGATAAATCTAAAATCGCCAAATGTCCACTACGATATTCACCTTCCCCCATACTGCGAACAACATCAAAGTCATCGGCATTCATTTTTCCTTCTATCTTCAAATTGGTAATTTTTTTTCGCTTACTGCTACCAATCTTATCCGACAAGGTACCAGCCTCATCAAGCTTGATTGTAATTTGCTGAGTTATCAAATCATCATCTGCTGCTTGGATTGCCAAGCAGCCAAGCAACAGAAACATGACAAACATAATTTGTCTTTTAAAAGTAAAATTCCTCATATCTACATCTTTTATTGTTTATAACTTTTCACGCACAAGAATTTTTGCAAGATTACTTACAACTGGTGCGCCTTCCTCGTCCTTTGCCAAATCACAATCGCCAGAGAACGAAAAGTTTTCTTCTAAAGTTCCATCTCCCTCAACATAACCTAAACGAATATGTCCACAAATACCCCAATGCAACTTGTCTATAGGAGACAGTTCCACCGTGCCTATTTCTATATTCGCAGAATCCACTACCTTTCCTTTCATTTTACCAATAAAAGAAATGGATGACACGTTCTTCCGGACATAAGTAGCTATTGCTGCTATTTTGTCCCCATCAACATCAAACGATAATTTTCGTTGTACCATACCTCAAACTTTTTAATGTGAAACAAACTGTAAACTACACAACAAAAAGAAAGCGTGAACTTGCCCGTTGTTCGCTCCACTAACTGAGGCCCTGGCAAGCCCTTCTTATCGAAACGAACAACTTCGAAGCTCACGCCGATATGTACGCCTTTCCCTTATACCGATTTGGACACCCTACTTTGCGTAGGGTGCCATACCGATAAAGGGATGCGAATATACACATCCCGAGAGCATCTACCGCTGCATAGTCTTTGATAAGAATTTGAAACTGCCAGGTTTCAGCTAGTCAAGAACTAAGCGCATAGTAAACGCACTTTATATTATGTCACGACACCTACCCATCCCAAAACCACGTCTCAACCATCGCCATGAATCACAGCAAAAGTCTCGACATCGGCGTGAGCTGAATTGGTATCTGCGTGCAAAGATAACGAAAATAATCGGAATGCCGCATCGTTTCCGATGTTTTTTTGTCAAGAAACATAAATATTCCGTTGTGTGAGGGCACACAACAACCGAACAATGACAACAAAAGAGCGGAAAACAAACTGTCAACCTCGTTTGCTTTCCGCTTTTTTTGTACATAGTTATCCCCTATAGAATCCTTGGTTGCTCATTTTCGACCATACCAAAAACATGTCCTGATAGTTGTCTTTCACAAACTCACGGATAATTCTCAGCTCTTTATCCGTTAGCACACCTTGCTCTTTGACTACAGTATCTCCATTTCCTTTGACAAACAGTTTGGCTGATCCTGATTCCGTCAAGTGCCTATTGCTAGCATGTACATGCATCGCTTCCACAATACAATGAGATGTGAAATACAGATAATATCCACAAATCATAAAGTCGTAATACTTAGGCATATGCTTCCTCCATTATTCTCTTATTCCTGTTCCAATACTTAAGGACAATGTTGATTTCTATATCATCCATATTGGTTTCCAACACCTCCCCTTTTTGGTTTATGACAAGGGCATGGAAGGGAGCGTGCAGATCCACTATGCGGATAAAGTTTTCTTCGGCTTGCGAGAAAGCGTAACCTCCAACTATCATACTAGCACTTTCAGCTATCACTATTTTTTCATTCTCATTCATAATCACCTATTTTTACAGACTTGATAGGGGTAAGGAATCTTTGAGAATCTATATATAAATTCTCCAAGATTGGAGCCAAGTCGATATACTCTTCCGTAAGCCCCATACCTTCATAATCTGCCATAACAACAATATAGCCGTTATCCCATTCCTTTATACTCACATAACGTTTAAGACACTTGGGAGAGCGGAATCTAATGTTATTGTTGCCAAAACGAAATGAAGTCATGTCGCCATGATTAGAGAGTATCGCTTGCGAACAATTCTTTGTCTTATCCATCTTGTCCTCCTTATTATTAAAAGATTATACTTTTCCACCGCAAAGATAACGAAAATAATCGGAAAGCCGCATCGTTTCCGATGTTTTTTTGTCAAGAAACATAAATATTCCGTTGTGTGAGGGCACACAACAACCGAACAATGACAACAAAAGAGCGGAAAACAAACTGTCAACCTCGTTTGCCTTCCGCTCTTCATGATTATTCTTTCGACTTATCCAGCAGGTCTCTCACTTCCTGGCGCAAGTAGGGCTTGATGTCCTTTAGGGCCACGTTGAAGGAAATTTCGCCTGCCGCATAAGGGGCTATCTCATACTGCTGGTAGACGAAGCAGAGGCTGTCCTTCTCCAGATAGGGAGTGCTGGCGGGGAGCGGAATCAAGTTGTTTTTGCCCTTCTCGCCCATCGGGTCCAGATATGCGTAGATGGAAGAGATATTGAAATCCTCATCGCCACACTCCTTGAAGTAGCTCTCCAAGCCCTTTTTCAGTATCTTCTGCAGGGCGCGGGTCTTGCTGGAGTCGATGGCCTTCAAAATGGGCTTGTTGGTGAGCTTGCTAAAGTTGAGGTCGTAGCCGGTAAAGCCACCGTGCGCACCGCCCACTTCGTAATAGCCCGTCATTGAGAAGGTGAGATAGGTGGATGTTTCCGCCACCTTGCGTATCTTCACATTGCTACAAACACTCGGTCCGTCGCCGTCCACCGTCGACTCCTTCCGCTGTTCGGCCAGGAACGCCTTGGCTCCCCTGCCGTAGTAGTCCACCAGCTTCTGCACCTGGTCTACACTGCCTTTGTAACGGGGATATTTCTTGAGAGCCTCTTCCTCTTCGTCATAAGAATAGGGAATGTACAACTCGCCGAGCTGCTTGGCGACAAATGCCCTGACTGCCTGCGAAAGGCTGTCAGAGCCGGTGGGGCATTCCACATAGACGGTGCTCTGCACGGTAGAGTCGGCATTGTAGTAGGCATAGGTAAAGCTGTCCACCACAAGGGTGTCGGCCACCGACTTGACGGCAGGCAAGGAATCGGCAGAATCATTGGCAAGCGTATCGGCGCCCTGCTTCTGCGGGGATGTCTTGCAGCCAGCCATGGCCAATGTGAGGGCCACCAGGCCCAATGAAATCACGGGTAATCTTCTCATATCATTACATATTTCGTTCTACTTCAAATTCTTCTCGAAAAACTCCAACACTTTCCCCTGCACCTTCACGCCGCAGGAATGCGGAATATCCCACAGCTCCGTGTCGAGCCTCTCGTCCGCCTTCTGGCTCTTCCACACCTTGTGCATCTCCTCGAAGGCGGCGTTCACGCCCCGAATGGGGAAGAGATGGTCTTGCGTGCCGTTGATGAAGAGCATCGGTTTCGGACAGGCGAGGGAGGCGATGTGGGGATAGTCGAGATACTGGCGCAGAGCCGGGATGCAGTTGGCAAAGCCGCCATACTCCCGCTTCTTGTCGGCAGAGGACATCTGCACATCGGTGGTCACCATCCAGCAGATGGACGCACCCGCCTTGATTCTGTCCGACAAGGCCGAGAGCATCCATGCCCGATAAGCTCCCATCGAGCAGCCCATGCAGCCGATACGCTCCTTGTCCACCATCGGCAGAGTGGCCAGGAAGTCGGTGCCAGCGATGTCGTCGTAGGTCATGAAGGCCGAGAGGTCGCGCCCCAGCATCATCATGTTGCCGGCGATGATGTCGTACTTGCTGCGGTCCACGCCCTCCTTCCTGCCACGTTCGCCCCACATCGGGGCATCCATGGAGAACACCACGTAGCCATGCCTGGCCAGATAGTCGCCCACATACTGCCCCTCGTAAAGGCGGGCAGCCCAGTCGTCGGCATCATCCAGAACTTCCCGGTCTACGCCAAATGGCCGGATCATCTTCTCCTTTCCGATGAAGAGATGGGCGCCATGGTCGTGGAGCGCATTGACTGCCGGAAAAGGCCCCTGGCCGTCCGGCACCAGAAGATAGGCTGTGATGCGGCTGTAGGCGTTGACATTGAAGGCGATTTTCTGCGCCTTGTAGCCGTCCCTTTGCTCCTCGGCCAGCACCTCCATATCCCACGAAGCAGCCGCCTTGGGAGGAGTCATCATGCAGTCGAACACCTTTTGGCGGGCCGTCTTCTTCCACTTCCTGAAGTTCCTCACGGGGCTGTTGCCCCATGCCATCGGATAGGTCAGCTCCTTCTTCAAGTCTTCCACATAGCGAGGCAGGTCGAAGTCAAACTCGTACTGCCCGCGAGTCTGCAGTTTCTTCTTCGCAGACTGTGCAAACATCATGGATGCCTGCATCAAGCCGAGCATACAGCAGATTATAATTCGCTTCATTGTTTGTCGAGATTCGTTATTGCGTGCAAAATTAAGAAATAATCTTTAAAAGATAAAGCCTATCCCGATATTTTTGCTTACCTTTGCCAGAAAAAAGAAGAAGACAATATGAAGATAGCAGTATTTTGTTCAGCAAACAGGAACATCGACCCGGATTTCTTCCAGATGACGGAGGAACTGGGCAAGTGGATGGGTGAGAACCGTCACGACCTCGTTTTCGGCGGATGCGCCATGGGACTGATGGATTGCATCGGCAAGTCGGTGAAGGCGCACGGCGCAAGAGTGATTGGCGTGGTGCCGTCGCGGGTGGAAAAAGGCGGAAGGGCCTTCCAAGACCTCGACGTGGAGATTCCCTGCGACAACCTTTCCGACCGCAAGGACCTGATGCTCGCCCAGAGCGACATCGTGGTGGCGTTGCCCGGCGGCATCGGTTCGCTCGACGAAATCTTTACGGTAGCCGCCTCCCATACCATCGGTTATCACAGCAAGATGGTGATTCTCTACAACATGAAGGGCTTCTGGAACTCTACCATCGCCCTGCTCGACGACTTGCAGGCGAAAGGCATGATCCGTGGCGACTGGCACGACTACATCGAAGTGGCGAACAACTTCGAGGAGCTGAAGGAGAAGATTGGGGAACTGGCATAGTGACGATAAAAAAACAACTTGGTACAGCGAGGGCGCTGTTACTTTGGATGGGTACAGCGAGGGCGCTGTACCTCCTACAGTTACCCATACTTGCCAGAAAAGGC
>CAVGLH010000160.1:0-5322 GCA_963630065.1 Bacteroides fragilis
ATGTAGCGGGGGTGGGACCCGAACCCACGACCTCCGGATTATGAATCCGACGCTCTAACCAGCTGAGCTATCCCGCCATCCTTCGACAAACGATTTCTCATTTGCGGGTGCAAAGGTAATACATTTATTTGAAACGAACAAATTTTTTGGAGGAAATTTTCAAAAAAGTTGCATTTTCCTATTGTATATTCCTTGCCATACCCCCTTTTCACCTTTTATAATAATAAAAAAACGAAAAATAAAAGGTTTCTAATTTTTTTGTATTATCTTTGCACGCTGAAATCGCAGCCTCTTATATTCTGCCACAGAACAGAGCGCACGAAACGACAAAAAGCAATGTTTAGAATAAAAAAATTAGATATCTTCATCGCCAAGCAATTTGGCCTCCTCTTTCTGGGAACATTCTTCATCTGCCAATTCGTATTGATGATGCAGTTCCTGTGGAGATACATCGACGACCTCATCGGCAAAGGACTCACCGTCGATGTCTTGGCTCAATTCTTCTGGTACATGGGCTTGATGCTCGTGCCCCAGGCCTTACCGTTGGCCATCCTCCTGTCATCCCTCATGACATTCGGAAACCTGGGCGAAAGTTCGGAGCTGACAGCCATCAAGGCCGCCGGCATTTCTCTGATGCAAGCCTTCCGGTCGCTCATCATCATCACAGTCATCGTTATGTGCGGTTCGTTCTACTTCCAGAACAACGTTGGCCCCAACTCCAACCTCAAGATGACCCAGCTGCTTATCTCTATGAAGCAAAAGAGCCCGGAAATGGAAATCCCGGAGGGCATCTTCTACGACGGAATACCCAACTGCAACTTCTATGTGCAGAAGAAAGACCTTCAGACCGGAAAGCTCTATGGCATCATGATTTACCGCATGACCAACAGCTACGAAGACGCCGCCATCATCCTCGCCGACTCGGGCATGCTGCAGAGCACTGCCGAGAAGAAGCACTTGGTGCTGAGTCTGTGGAGCGGCGAATGGTTTGAGAACATGCAGAGCAGCGAATTGGCAGGAAGTGCCTCGGTGCCATACCGCCGCGAGACATTCGTGTCGAAGAAAATCATCCTCGACTTCGACGGCGACTTCAACCTTGCCGATGCCTCGACTCTCTCAAACAACGAGAAGGCGAAGGGACTGTCAAAAATCAAGCACGACATTGACTCCATCAACCAGCAATACGACTCCATCGGCAGGGAATATCTCAACGATGTGAACGCGCGCTATTACAACATCAGGCCAATAGACAAGAAAGACTCCCTCAAGGCGATAGCCAAAGGCAAAAAGGAAAACTTCGACACCTTATATAATAAGCTACCTAAGGAAGAGAAACTGAGGGTGGCCAACCAAGCCAAGTCCACCATACAGCAAGAACTTTCCGATCTCGACTTCAAGAACATGGTGACTGGCGATGCCGACTACATCATCCGGGCACACAAGATAGAAGCTATCAACAAATTTGTTCTGGCATTGTCGTGTCTGATATTCTTCTTCATCGGAGCTCCCCTCGGAGCCATCATCAGGAAGGGTGGTCTTGGATTCCCGGTTGTCATCTCCGTATTTGTGTTCATCGTATTCTTCATCCTCGACAACACTGGATACAGAATGTCACGCAACGGACTGTGGGCCATTTGGTTTGGAAAGGGACTGGCTACCGCCGTACTTGCGCCGGTAGCCGTATTCGTGACCTACAAGGCAACTAACGATTCCGCCGTATTCAACATAGATGCCTACAAAGAGTTCTTCAAAAAACTCTTTGCCATCCGATCCAAGCGCCACATATTCAGCAAGGAAGTAATCATCAACGATCCGGCCTATCAGGCAGATGCAGATAAGCTGGAAGAGATATGCAACGATATCACCCTATATAATAAGGAGCACAAGCTGAAGAGATTCCCCAATTTCATCAACGTATTCTTCAAATTCCAGCCCGATCACGAGATAGAGCGCATCAGCCAGGAGTTGGAAGCAGTGATTGAAGACCTGGGCAACACCAAGGACAAGGTTATCCTGCATGAGCTCAACAAGTTCCCTCTGCTCTCGACCAAGGCCCACACCCGCCCATTCGAGCGCAAATGGCTCAACATCACAGCGGCCCTGCTCGTACCCATAGGCCTGGGTCTATATTTGAGAATGTGGCGTTTCAGGATAAGACTGAGCAACGACTTGAAACAAATCAAGCTGGCCAGTACCAACATTACAAACAGAATCAGAGAAAAGAACTACCAATAGGTAGATAAAAGTAAAATGTAACTAAACAAAATAAGTATCAAGACAAATGGCAGATTTCAAACTAGACAGCATCGAAGATGCCGTAAAAGATTTCCAGGAAGGAAAGTTTGTCATCGTTGTGGATGACGAAGACCGCGAGAACGAAGGCGACCTCATCATTGCCGCAGAGAAAATCGACGCAGAGAAAGTGAACTTCATGCTCAAGAACGCAAGGGGTGTGCTCTGCGCCCCCATCACCCTGAGCAGATGCGACGAACTCGACCTGCCCCACCAGGTGTCAGAAAACACCTCCGTGCTGGGCACTCCATTCACCATCACCGTAGACAAGTTGGAAGGTTGCACCACGGGAGTGTCTGCCCATGATCGTGCCGAAACCATCAAGGCTCTCGCCGACCCCACCTCCACCCCGCAAACATTCGGCAGGCCAGGTCATATCAACCCCCTCTACGCCCAAGACAACGGCGTGTTGAGAAGAAGCGGCCACACCGAAGCAGCCATTGACCTTTGCAAGATGGCAGGGCTCTACCCTGCCGGAGCATTGATGGAAATCATGAATGAGGACGGAACCATGGCACGGCTGCCACAACTGATGAAACTATCCAAGGAATGGGGCATCAAGGTTATCTCCATCAAAGCCATGATAGAATACCGGCTCCAGAAGGAGTCTCTCATCGAAGTGGGCGAAGAAGTGGACATGCCGACGGAGTACGGCCACTTCCGACTCATCCCCTTCCGCCAGTCAAGCAACGGACTGGAGCACATGGCCCTCATCAAGGGCGAATGGAAGGAAGACGAGCCTGTCTTGGTAAGAGTACACTCATCATGCGCCACAGGCGACATACTGGGAAGCAAGCGTTGCGATTGCGGACAGCAACTGCACAAAGCCATGCAGATGATAGACAAGGCCGGCAAGGGCGTGGTTGTTTACATGCAGCAAGAAGGAAGAGGCATCGGACTGATGAACAAGATTGCCGCCTACAAGTTGCAGGAAGAAGGCTATGACACGGTAGACGCCAACGTACACCTCGGCTTCAAGCCCGACGAGCGCGACTATGGTTGCGGTGCACAAATGCTCCGACACCTCGGCATACACAAGATGCGTCTGCTCACCAACAACCCCGTGAAGAGAGTGGGTCTGGAAGCATACGGCCTGGAAATCGTGGAAAACGTGGCCATCGAGGTTGAGCCCAACAAATACAACGAGCGTTATCTCAAGACAAAGAGAGACCGCATGGGGCACACCTTGCACATAGGATAATGTAAATTATGTTATTATTTCGTCTCAAATGGCGAAATAATGACCGATTTTCTTCCTAAAATGAAATAAATTGCTTAAATTTGCACACGATAAACAAATATAAGAATTGAATATGGCACAATTATCTGATCGTCTTAACAGATTGGCACCGTCGGCTACGCTGGCGATGTCGCAGAAGAGTAGTGAAATGAAAGCTCAGGGCATTGATGTAATCAACATGAGCGTAGGTGAACCCGACTTCAACACTCCCGACAACATCAAGGAGGCAGCAAAGAAGGCTATCGACGAGAATTATTCCCGCTACTCACCCGTTCCAGGCTACCCCGACCTGAGAAAAGCAATTGTAGCCAAGCTGAAAAACGAAAACGGACTGGACTACACAGTCAACGAGGTAATCGTAGGAACCGGCGGCAAACAATGCGTATGCAATGCTATCATGGCTCTCGTAAACCCTGGCGACGAGGTTATCATCCCCGCCCCATATTGGGTGAGCTATCCACAGATGGCCAAGTTGGCAGGTGGTACACCTGTCATCATCAACGCCGGTTTCGACCAAGATTTCAAGATGACCGCCGAACAGCTTGAGGCAGCCATCACCGAGAAGACCAAGATGCTCATCCTCTGCTCCCCCAGCAACCCTACGGGCAGCGTATACTCAAAAGAAGAACTGGCAGCTCTGGCCGAAGTTCTCAAGAAGCACCCGGAGGTGTTCGTGCTGGCAGACGAAATCTACGAGCACATCAACTACATCGGCAAGCACCATAGCATTGCGCAAGTGCCTGGCATGAAGGAACAGGTAATCATCGCCAACGGAGTTTCCAAGGCATACGCCATGACTGGATGGAGAATCGGCTTCCTCGCAGGTCCAGAGTGGATTATCAAGGGATGCAACAAGCTCCAGGGACAATACACCAGCGGAACATGCTCTGTAAGCCAGAAGGCAGCAGAGGCAGCCTATACGCTCGACCAAAGCGCAGTGGAAGAAATGCGTCAGGCCTTCGAACGCCGCCGCAACTTGATTGTGAAGTTGGCAAAGGAAGTCCCAGGATTAGAAGTAAACGTACCACAGGGAGCGTTCTACCTCTTCCCCAAGTGCAACAGCTACTTCGGCAAGAGCAACGGCGAGAAGACCATCAACAACTCCACCGACTTCGCCATGTATCTTCTTGAGGAAGCCCATGTGGCTACAGTGGGAGGCGACGCCTTCGGCGACCCAGACTGCTTCCGTATGAGTTACGCCACTAGCGACGAAAACATCATCAAGGCAATCCGACGCATCAAAGAAGCACTCGCAAAATTGAAGTAAAGAGACCGTATTGCACAAAAATTGTGGCAATAAGAAAGGAAAAAGCGAGATATTGGCAAAAATCACGTCAATATCTCGTTAAAACTTCTTAATTAGGGTGATAGTTTCGCAAGAATTATTATCTTTGCCAATGCAAACAGAGTATAGCCATCCAATTGGTTAAGACAATTATGGCTGAAAGGTCTACAAAAACAATTAACACAGCAGAAAATATTAATAATTTATTAACTAATAATTTAAAAAAGTAAAATTATGGCAACTACAAAACAAGCAGCCCCAGCCAAGAAGTCTGAGGGCTTTCAGGGAGTAAGAGGCGCATTCTGGATTATCGTGGTATGCGCTATTATCGCATTCATTCTGTTCTTCACATGGTTCGGAAACGACATGCACTTCCAGGATCCAGGTACCAAAGAGCACCCAGCCGACATTTGGGGTACAATCTTCAAGGGTGGTGTTATCGTGCCTGTAATCCACACACTGTTGCTCTCTGTATTGGCAATGACAATCGAGCGCTGGATGGCAC
>CAVGLH010000161.1:0-5320 GCA_963630065.1 Bacteroides fragilis
AGGGAAGGATGTCAAGAACAACATCCCTCCCTTACTATTATAAAATTGAATTACTCAAACGTTACGTTAACAATAAACTTAATGTACTTAGAATGGTCATTGGCATCTGCATACACGAAGCTAATCTTGTTGGTCTTACCAGACTCAATATTTTCATAACGACCGATGTTAACACCTCCATCATAGGTTTCTACGAAGGCCTGACACCCACTTCCCCATGACCGAACATTGCAATCTGCGTCCAGCCAATAGCCAAGTCCGTTGGCTGTATACGAACTGGTGGTATCCCAAGTACCGTCTGCTTTAACCATATAAAGAGCCATGCCATTATCTGTACTTTGTACAGCTGTATTAAACTCCTTAACTGTCATGCCAAAGCCTACAGAAATTGCACTTTCACAATCACTGAATTCTATGGGAGTTGCAGCGTAGTTGCCCGTAGGAATAGTAATGGTCTTGATAATCAAGCAAGGATTCGTAACGGAAATGGCAATTCTGAATCTGATATAGTTGTCATAATCAGCACCATTTTTTACTGCGAAACCGATATTTTCGCTAATTGACAAACCTGCCTCAGCATCCTCAGGAACTTTTACAATCAGCGACTTCGAAGACTTGTCCAATTCTATGGTCGCGGCAACAGAGTCTTTAGTAATCTTTCCGTCACTGTCATAGCCCCATCCATAAGTGCCGTAATTAGGAGCTGTTGAATCCCAATTACTCTTTGTTGAATTGATGTTGTAGAAGGCAACTTTACCGTTGTCAACACCAGCCACCAACTCGTCAACTGTCATGCCTGTCTTCGTTTGAATCTGCTGTGCATAGTCTTGCAAGCTTATCGTCACAGGAGAAATGTGTCCCTCGTTGAATGCTGCAGCGTAATCAATTGTTGCATCAGCATCAGTACGAAGATATACCGTTTCGTTCTCACCATATACGTGCTTTGTCACAGCATCATTAGGATCCGTGCTACAAGAGGCGAAACCTACAGCCAGAAATGCAAGGCACAAATACAATATATTCTTTTTCATATCGAAATGCTATTTAAGTATCAATGAATTATAAACCATCATAACCCGTATTCTGCTTCAACTTGAGGTTACCCTGCAAAGCTTTCTTAGGAATGGGGAAGATATCACCATTACGGTCAGTTGCAGCATCCTTGCAGAACCAAGACTTGCCGTTATAGACGTTCATGTTGGTACCCTTGATATTGAAGCGAATCAACTCATCACGGCGGTGAGCCTCACACACAAACTCCTTGGCATACTCATCGAGCAAACCTCCGAATTCGATGTCATCACCACCTTCCTCAGTGATAATCCACTTGTGCTCGTCTACTGAAGCGCCCTGATCCTCACGGTGTCCATAGTTATACTTGCTGCCACCCTTCAAGTATGCAGCAGTCACAGTAGCCTTTGATGGGTTGTCCTTGAAGTTGCGGGCACGAACCTGCGAAACCAACTGGGCAGCATAATCCTCATTCTCGCCCAAGCGTAGATAGCACTCAGCCTCCATCATCAAGGCATCAGCGTAACGGAAATAAGGCACATCGTCATAACTTGTACCATAATCACCACTCAGGATTTCGTACTTGATGAGTCGATAGCTCTCGAATGGGAAACAGCCAGGATTGTCAATACTGTGAAGTTCCTTGGTGTATACCAATGGCTCACCATCCACAGTGATGGCACTACCATCCTCTGCATACTGCTGACCGCCTGTCCATGTGTTCTCCATACGGGTATCCCCCTCCTCGTAGATATCAAGGAACTGTGGGAACACGATGCCACCACCAGTTGCCCAACCAGCGAAATTCCATCTAGCTCTACCAGCATTGTGAATCCACAAGTTGGCCATATAGTTACCACCGGCATACTTGTTCTCCAATGGAATACCGAAGATAATCTCCTTAGAGCTTGAGATGTCCTCCTTGAAGTTGTCATTATAGTTGGTAGCCAAGGCAAATACGCCAGACTTTGTCACCTTCTGAATCTCCTCCAAGCTCTTACGATACCAGCTCTTGTCAGAATCATCCTTAAACCAAGCATTGTGGTTCAGATACAACTTGGCCAAAAGCATATGGGCAGCATATTTGTTGATCTTACCCATTTCTACCGTAGATGGACACTTGTCTGCCCATTCCTTCAACTCACTCTCAATCCAATTGAAAGTGGTCTCGGGTGTTGCCTGGTCTGGAGTCCATCCATCCTCGTGCACATACGTTGTGTCCAGAGGAATGTTGCGGTACAAATCAAACAGATTGTAATAGTACAATGCACGATAAGCACGAACCTGGGCTACGATAGACGTGTTAGATGTAATTGCCTTGTTGGCAAGAATCTTGTTGCAGGCATTCACTCCTGCGTAGTTGTTATCCCAGTTAACCTCGAAGAATCCCATCTCTGAATTCAACACATGCTTGTGCATGGGCACATAGAGGTCACCCCAACCGATACCAGGGCGTTTTGGCACACCCCAGACATCAGAACTCATATCCATGATGTCGGACAATCCAAACCATCCCCAATACACAGTACGCAAGCTGCTATATACAGGAGCAATCGTGCGGTCCAACTCTTCCTGTGAGAATGTGTGTTGCTCGGAAGCAATCACACTATATACTTTTTCGTCAAGATTGGTACAACCTACCATACTAAGGCCACAGGCACCAACAATGGCAGATACCAATAACTTATTTATTTTTGTATTCATAATGATTCACTTTTTAGAATGTTACCTTAGCACCGAATGTAAATGTACGGATAGTAGGATACTGGTCACGAGAGTCGATACCAGAAGAAGTAGGGTCACTGTTTCTTAGCTCAGGATCCAATCCACTGTAACTGGTGATTGTGAAGAGATTGTCACCAGACAGGTACAAATACAGGTTCTTGATGTACTTGGTAGATTTGAATGGAACAGTGTAACCTAATGTCAAGTTAGACAGTTTCAAGAAATTACCATTCTCCAAGTAGTAATCTGTGAACGTCTGCGTCTGAGCCGTAGAAAGCACGGCAGTACCAAACTTCTTCTCTGCGGCAATCTTCATACGGTTGTATGAGATAGAATTGTTTTCATAATAAGCACGAGCCTCATTCAGAATCTTATAGCCAAAACGACCAGTGAACTGCATGGTCAAGTCGAAGCCTTTATAACTCAATGTATTGCTCCATCCAAGATTGACCTTAGGAATGGCATTGCCCAGATACTGATGATACTTGTCATCGGTCGCCATTTTGTCATTGAACTCCTCTGCCTCGCCTGTTTCCTTGTTCTCGATCAGCCAAAGTCCATTCTTAGAAATGCCAACAGCCTTCATTCCATACCACTGACCGAGAGGCTGGCCTACCTCCATACGCTGGGTAGACAAAGAGATTGGCTCACCCAAGTAAGCTACATCCTGTGTATTGGAAGTCTCATAAAGGTCGTTTGAGAGACTAACCAACTTGTTGGCATTATGTGACAACGTAACAGTAGTCTTCCACTCGAAGTCCTTGGTACGAACAGGCACAGCATTGATTGCGACCTCAATACCTTGGTTGCGCATCTTACCCACATTGGCCAAAGTTGTGCTGACCAAGTTTGGAGGCGTAGGCACGGTATATGACCAAAGCATATCAGAAGTATTCTTGCGATAGAGGTCGATTGTACCAGACAGTCTCCCATCCCAAACGCTCCAGTCCAAACCTATATTGAACTCGGCAGACTTCTCCCATTTCAAATCGGGGTTAGGGTTAGAATTTACAGAAAGACCCTGATACCACTTTCCGCCATCATAATAATAGGTATCTCCAAGGTTCCACTGGGTGAGTGAAAGGTATGAAGAAGATGGAATCACACCAGTGACACCATAACCAACACGGAGCTTCAGGTTGTCCAACCAGCTCTTGGTACTCTCCATGAACTTTTCATTGCTGATGGTCCAACCTGCGGATGCTGATGGGAAAGTACCCCACTTATGGTTGGCACCAAACTTGGAAGAACCCTCACGGCGAACACTGAGCAACACATTGTACTTGTCAGCGAAGCCATAGCTAACACGACCGAAGAAGCCGACGAGCTTGTCATCGTTCTTGTAGCTACCCATGCCAGCCTTACCATCCTTCAAGTATTCACCAACCCCCAGATTGTAATACTGATAGTAGTCACTCATGAAGTTGGTGTTGTTGGCATTGAATCCCTCGTACATATTGTACTGATAGCTATAACCCACCAACGCCTCGAAACGATGGTCGCCCCACTGATGCTTATAAGTAGAGGTCAACTCCAAGTTGTCATTCTTTCCATAGGAATAACTATGGTATGCATTGCCTTTATAACCATTCAACTTCTGCTCATAATACTGAGAGGTATAATAACCCTCATCGTGAGCATTTGAACGGTCTGTGGAAATCATCAAGTTGGTTGTCCATCCCTTGATAGGCTCAACGGCAATGTTACCCGTCAAACGAGTCTCCTCGCTCTTGTACTCACCAGTGTGCTCGTTCAAAAGGGAAACTGGGTTTGAATAGTAGTTGATAGACATATTCTCATAATATGTACCATCGCTATTGTAGATAGGCTCTGTCGGGTTACGCATGATAGCCTGACGATAAATCTGTGAGCTGGCTGCATCAACAGGACCGTTCTTGTGAATCTTCTTCATGGCATTGAACTGCAACTTGATCAAGTCGTTGAACATCCAATGAGACAGACCGGCATTGAAACGCATGTCGTCTGAGTATGTCTTCAAGAACACACCCTGCTGATTACGATAAGTGAAATCGGCATTATAGGAAGTGTTCTTGTTACCACCAGTAACCGAAATGTTATGGTTATGGGTGAAAGCTGTGCGTGTCACGGCATCCAGCCAATCGGTATCATACCCCTTATCTGTAAAGTTGGTCTTGCCGTCACGAATATCCTGTCCATCCATCATATCCAACTTGTTGGCAAATGATGAAAGGGAAGCATAACCACTATAATTTACAGTTGTGTTTGACTCGCGACGTCCTGCCTTCGTAGTGATGATAATCACACCGGCGGCACCACGAGTACCATAAATGGCGGCAGCAGATGCATCCTTCAAGACATCGATACTCTCAATATCCTCAGGAGCAACAGTGGACATGCTACCCTCGATACCGTCAACAAGCACCAAAGGAGTATTTGAACCATTCAAGGAAATGACACCACGAAGACGAAGGGCAGAAGATGTACTTGGGTCACCACTACCTGTTGCGATAGTCAAACCAGCCACCTTACCTTTTATCAGGTCACCGGCATCATGAATGTTACCCTGAGAGAAATCTTCAGCCTTGATACTGGTAATGGCAGA
>CAVGLH010000162.1:0-5284 GCA_963630065.1 Bacteroides fragilis
GCAAACTGAATGCGATGACCAGCTGCTGCCCAACCATAATTCAAGATATACCTGACAGCATCCTGCTCCTTCGGCTTGTCGGCAAAGATACAACTTTATTTTCATTTCCAAACCAAAATCAAGCATTTTTTCATTCATTTCCAAACCAAGTGAACCAAAAAACGTATTCATTTCCAAACAAAAAAATGCAAGGTAAGCCTCTTTTTGACAACTTACCTTGCAGAAAGCTCAAACTTCCACTTTCGATTTAGAGAGTCAATTATTGCACCTTGAAGACAGCGGCACTGATGCCGGCAGCCTTGACCAAAATTGCCATGCAATATCACGTGATACTACATGAACAATTCATCAAGCGAAATCGTATGATTGATGATGCTGGCATGCATATTGGAAGCCAGTCCCATCGTTGTAACCAGTACTGTCTGTATGGAGCGAGTCTTGTTGTGCATCTTACTATTGGCGAAAGCATCTATCTTGTGACGGATATTCTCCTCCACATCATGTGTGACCATAAACTTTGCACTGGAGAACTTCATTTCACAGAGATAATCGGTTTGAGCCGCCTTGCTTTCCAGCACCAAATCTATTTGCGCACCTTTCCCCTCAACATCTTTTCCACTCCAGCAATAATTCCTGTCTATCGAAGGCAAACGTAGCGCAGATTGCATATTTTGCAAATGTTCGATACTCAGCAGTTCAAAGGTGTCACCTGCCCATGTATAAAAAGAAGCGGTACCATGAATGGCAGTCCACCCACCTGGTTTCACCTGCTTCCCTTGCACAAACCGCAAATAGAACAAAGAGAAGAAATCCTTCAGCTGATAGACGGTCTCTACCCTGCCCTTGCCATAACGGGGATATTCACGCGTGATACCTGACTCCTTGAGATTGTCGAGCAATTTGGTCAGACTTCCCCCAGTCTTGATGCCAGTCGCCTTTACGATAATACTTTTCACATTCAGACAGGGTAAAAGGAAAGAGCTTGATGGTTTCCGTGAGCCTACCATGCAAACCGCCATAATCGTGTATCACATTGTCCAACATCCAGCTTGTGGCTGAACCACAAACTATCAGCACGATATTACGCTCACTATCTGCCCATGAATTCCAAAAATAGCCCAGCTCCGCAATCATTTCCGAGGATTGCGGACCAGCGAGCCATGGAAGCTCATCGATAAAGATAACCTTTCTGCGACTTCTCTTTCCTTCCAATACTTTTCGCAACATCAGAAACGCCTCACGCCAACAAGTAGGCTTAGGTTCCTTCATGGACATTCCTGCAAGAACAAGGGAGTCATAGAAATGGGCAAGTTGAAGTTGGCGATAAGTTTCATAATCCTTGTCGCCATCCTTCATGTACGTACCCACAGCCTTGAAGAGGATTTTCTTTCCAAAGCATTCACTTACGAGGTATGATTTCCCTACATGCTATTTTAATAGCGCAGACTGCCAGCATGAAACATCTCTTCCTCTCCCCCCAAAAAACGATATACAACCATCGCTCAGTGGTCAAGAGCAAGGCAATTTGCAATGTATTTCCATACCCTTCGTCATCCTCTGTTTTCCCCGAAATTGCAATGCTCTGCAAAAACAAAACGAAAATGAAAGAAAATTGCAGTGCGCTGCAATTTTCTCGGAAATCTTTTGTATATTTGCAGCGCATTACATTTTTTACATAACAAGAAACAGGCAATGATAGAGCGTAAGGAATATATCCAACTTTTGGAGAAATGGAAGGACAAGAAGGTCATCAAGGTGTTGACTGGCATCCGCCGTTGTGGCAAGTCTTCCCTTTTGCGGATGTTTTGTCAAAAGGTCTTGGCTGAAGGAGTTGTATCTTGCCGATGTTGGTTTGCGCCAGGTTGTCATCGGTACGAAAGGGGGTGACTTGGGGACACATTCTGGAGAACATCGTTTATCTGGAGCTGGCTCGTAGAGGCGGAGAAATCTATGTGGCCAAGGTGGGCGACGCGGAGATAGACTTTGTTGTGGTAAGAGGTGAGGAAAAGGCATACTACCAAGTGGCATTGACCGTGAGGGATGAGGCTACGATGCAACGTGAGCTGGCTCCCTTGCAAGCCGTCTCCGACAATTATCCCAAGTTCTTGCTGAGCATGGATAACGACCCTGTGGTCTGGCATGACGGCATCAAACAGCAATATGTGCTGGACTGGTTGGTAGAAAAGTAATCCACATGCCCAAGTATAAAAGCCAGCTCTACACAGATGATGCAGAACTGGCTTTTCTCTTTGTTATCCTTTATCTTGATTTACCTATATACCTATTTTTATATATTTTCCTTGAAGATTCAGAGCTGTTTTAGAATTTCAGCGAAGCGGTGAACTCTACGGTGAATGGGCGGAGGTAGCTGCCTGTCATCAACTGGTTCTTGATGCCCTGAGCCTCATCCTTGGTAATCAGCTCGGCACCGGCGATGCTACCCTTGGCACCCGTCTGGTTGAGGAAGTTCACCACGGTGCAGCCGAGAGCGAGACGTTTGGTTGCCTGCCAGTTCACACCGCCGAAGGTCTCCCAGTGGCCGTTGAAGTAGTAAGCCTCGTTGATGTTGGCGTAGGTCTTGCTGAAGTAGCGGAAGCTGGTCCAGAGCTTGATATCCTTGGTAATCATGTAGCTGGGGTCCAGCTCGATGAGCACCTCGGGAATCTCTGCCACGACATTGCCGGTGGCGTTGATGTTGCCCACATAACCGTCGTTGAAGGTGATGCTGGTCTCATACTTCTTGTAGGTCGGCTTCTGATAGGTGAAGAGGAAGTGGAAGTCGAAGCCCTTGAACGGATGAGCCACGGCATCGGTTGTCCATCCCCATGTCTGGATGTCGTAGGTGAGCGGAGCAGCCTTGATCTCACTGCCATGCTGAAGGTTCAACGTAGAGTTGTTGTTGGTCTTCGAGATGTAAGAGAACAATGATGTCAAGCTCAACCATGAGTTGTTGTAGTAGATACCGGCACGACCGAGGGGCACGGAAATCTTATCCACGTTAGGCAACGTTGCGGGGGCAAAAGCCTCAAACTTAGGATGCTGAACGATGTAAGTGAAATCGCCTGTTAAACCGAAGTTGTCGGTCAACTTATAGGTGGCTGCCACGGAGAAGTCGTAATTCAACCAGTTGTAGCTCAAGTTGGCTGGCGCAATCTTTGTACCATCTGCTGCCGTAGCACCGAGATAGTAGTCGGCAAAGCGGCCTACAAACTCGCCCTGTGCGTTCTTCACTGCTGCATTCTCACCCTTCAGACGCTGCCACTCCAGGCGGGCACCGTAGTAGAGGTTCAACTTCTTGGTCACGTCCCAGTCGTGGGTGAAGTAGAGAGCCAACTTGTTCTCGCTTCCCTTGTAATACTCGGATGCGTTCTTGTTGAAGTCATAGAAATAGCTGTCGCGCTGGTTGGCGTCCCATACTCTTAGGGCATAAGAGCCGTCGGAAGGCACACTCTGGTCGTACATCGTGGTGTTGGAGCAGTAGTCGATGTGGTAGTACCACTCGTTCACACCCACACGGAGGGTGGAAGTCTGGAACTTCTTGCTCAGCTCGGTGGTGAAGAGAGCCTCGTCGATGGTTCCGGCGTTGAGGCAAGACATACGGGTCTGCACATACTGACCGTTGTAAGCCTTGGTCTGTCCGTCGATGTCGCGGTACATATAATTATACTTTGCCCCATCCTTTCCCTTCAGGTCGATGATGCTCATCGGAGTCTGATAAACCATAGCTCCACGGGAGTGGTCGTATTTCAAGGTAGCCTTCCAGTTCAGTCCGTTGTCGAAACGGTAGTTGTTCATCAGCGTCACCTCGCTCGCCTTGTTCAGACAGGCATCGTAGAGGGAAGTCTGCTTCAACTCGCCGGTACGCATATCCCTGTAAGTCATCTCGTTGTCGATGGGGAGATAAGAGGTGGTGCCGAGCTTGAAGTCGCCGTACTCCTTCACGCTGCCGTCGCCCACATAGATGAAGGGCGCGCTCTGGGTGGCATAGTTATATACGTTGTGGCTGTTGGCATACTTATACATGGCGGTGAACTCGCCGCGGTCGCCATTGTATTTCTTGGTGATGAGTGCCTTATAGATCTGGGTACGGTCCTGATAGGGAGTCGATTTGATCTTGAATGTTCCCGGGTCGAAGTCCTGGTACATATTGAAGCTGTAATACCAGTCGCTGCCGAGGTCGCCGTTCAGATTGAGGGAGAACTCCTGCAGCCCGAAGTGGTTGCTCTTATAGTTCAATGTTCCGTTGAATCCCTTCTGTCCCTTTTGGGTGAAAGAGTTGACGGCATAGCCGATGTTGCCCGTGGTGATGGCTGTCTCCGCTATCTTGAGCAAGCCCTGGTGACTGAGGCTGGCGTCGCCTCGCCAAATGGTGTTCACGGAATGGGGGTTGGTGGCATAGGTAACAGGCAGACCGTTCTCCAGCACGTTGACATCGGCAGAGGGAAGACCTATCTGAATCTCGCGAGGACCGTTGGCGCTTGCCGCATTGAGCATCACGTTGCGGTTGCCCTCCTCCTTGGAGCTGGCGTTGTCGTCTTGTGCGAAAGCACCTGAAACATTTACCAATGAAAGTGCAAGCACCATGGCTGCGCTCTTTCCATTAAATAAGGTGTTCATACTTCTTACGTTTTTATTGTTAGCGTTATTGTTTTGATTTCTGCTGCAAAATTACGCAAAGGGGTGAACTCCAGTGATAAAATTCATTTCATCGGCTGCGAAAATCCGTTCATGGTAACATTTTTGATAGTGGATGAACGGAAAATGACAAGAGGCATTTATCATTTTTATTCGGTGGCATCGAATAAAAAATACTAACGACCTCTATGCCATAGTAAGCCCTCATGCGGCACCTTGGTCCCATAAAAACAATGCGTGTGCGGACACAATCTCGGAATTAAGAACACCCCACCAAACCCCGATTCTCGGAGTTGGTACGGACTTGGTACAGAGATGGTACGGAGTTGGTATAGACCAGCTACTGATTTCATGCGAGGAAAAACAAGGTTTGACGAAGGCAAAATGCCCCGGTGGGGTGACTGGGGCAAGTGGGGTAACTGGGGCAAAAATGGACAAAAAATATCAAAGCTACTAATTAAATACCTTAATAAATTCCGTGAAAGCTATTAATTAATTCCTTGGTGTATTCCCAAAGTGACAAGACTTGGGGCACCTCGCCTTTGGCAATCCACAACAAGATCACAAAAGTTTGCGGATTCTGACATTTTAACGGAAAAAGCATTGAATATCAAACGAATAGCGTATTACCATTACACTCCCCCTCTTC
>CAVGLH010000163.1:0-1429 GCA_963630065.1 Bacteroides fragilis
GGGCAAAGGCACCCACGCAACAATTCACATATTCTATAATGTTATGAGTCAAGTCCATATCTCTTTACTTTTGGTGCAAAAATACAAAGAAATTCCGAGACAGCGGCCAATAACACAAAAAAACTTGATTTATTTCCATCGAACTGAGGGAATATTCCGTCATATTAAAATGGCAAGTACATTCTTTTTTGTATTTTTGCATCCTGTTCACACCAAAAAACAACGAGCATGATAAACTGCCAGATAACAAGAGACGGAAAGACAGAAAGGAACGTGACGCAGGACGGACTCACCTTCCTCGACAACCACGGCATGGAACGAAGCAACCGCATCGAATCTGATGCGCTGGAAGTTTCGCTCCAGGAGTGGCATTACCAAAAGTTCGGCATCATGAACCAGCACTATCTGGGCAAGGAAAACAACATCCAGTTCATTGCCCGGCACGAAGTGCGCCCGGCATTGATGTTCTCGATGACCACCCTTGGCGGCAGCATGAAGGAGGTGTACGGCAAGCAGGGAGGAGCAAGCAAGGAAATGGTATGGAAAGCTGGCCAAGCCAGCCTCTGCTTCCTGAACGGCGAGGGCGGAGCCAACACCCACTTGAACCGCGGCACTCAGTTCGAAATTTTCAACGTGGTCATCCCGCAACAGTATATCGAAGAACTCATCAACCGCAACCTTGAGGCATTCGAGCCGCTTTCTCCCCTGACCAGCCCCATCTTCGACACCCAAACCATCATCAAGTACAACCAACCTGCGGAGGCATCGGTCGCCAAGGCGGCAAGAGACATCCAGCGTTCCCGACTGCTGGGCAACCAAGCCCCCAAGTACATGGAGTCGAAAATCATCGACTGTCTCTCGGGATTCCTCCTGCCCGGCAGCCTCTCGTCAGGCCAAGCTGTCAGCCTCATCCTGCGCGACAAGATACACGATGCCAAGGACATCATCCTCTCCCACTACCAAGACATGCCCTCCCTGCACGAGCTTGCCAGGATGGTGGGCACGAACGAGTGTACGCTGAAGAAGGTGTTCAAGCTGGAGTTTGGCACCACGGTATTCCAGTTTCTCTACGACCACCGCATGGAGTTGGCAGCGCATTACCTCCTCGACACATCCCTGCCTGTCAGCACAATCGGCATCAAACTGGGCTACGACTACCAGAGCCATTTCTGCACAGCGTTCAAGCGGAAGTTCGGAGTCAGCCCGATGGAATTCAGATTGAGGAGAGGCGAACTCTTTCCGTAAATTTTGAAGGCAACACCCACGACATAATCGTCAGGATGTTGCCTTTGTCATACCTATCGAATGAGAGAGCGTCTTCGCACACACCTGTCAAACATTATATTCATTTAAACCTAATTCATCCTTTTGGTTCAGACTTCCTTCCAATGTAAAACACATAGCCGAAACAGTCCTTGTTCTCTTCATA
>CAVGLH010000163.1:1996-5247 GCA_963630065.1 Bacteroides fragilis
GCGAATTTTCCTTTTGAAATCGGGTATCAGGCTTGTGGCAAGCCGTGTCTCCCAGTCGCCACCTGGTCCCTGTCGGTCCAATCTCTTGAAGAAGTCGGCTATCAAGGAGAAGTCGAAGTCTTCTATCACTTTGTTTTCTTTTTCCTTATTTTCCATTGTCTTTCTAATTACGTTATAAAAAGGATTCGGATGCATCCTACTCTATCGGAATCCAGATTTCCGTCAACAAATCTTTTGGTTCTGTTATCTCAGGATCATTGAGGTAACGCTCGAACATCTGGCAATGTTCCATCACTCCCTCTCCCAGCTTCACCTTCTCTCCTGATTTAGGCAACATCTCACCATAGACTTTGGCGTTCACTTCTCCCAAGTTCTCATACGGTCCTTGGTAGCGATACACCAAGAATCGACCACCATAAATGGTAACGATGCCTACATCGCCATCGGGTTTCTTCCCATCCACTACAGGTGAGGCTATACAAACATCCACCCTGCACTCATGGGCAGGAATGGTCGCTGGATTATCATGATAGACATTGATGTATTCTGCATCTGGGCAGTCATAATCTATATGATATGCATGGCAATATGCTCCCAACTTGTTCCAAGCCTCCACATAATTGAGGCTCTGATAATCACCTGCCAGGCGAACGCTGATAGCCTTCACATCCTTGCGCATTTCAATTCTTTCTGTAATTTCCATTGTTCTTGTTTTAATTTTAGTCCATATTTTCAAATTGCGATGCAAAGATAGCCAAGATTTTCCACAAGGATTTTAACATGACGGAACATTACAGAGAACTATCGGCACTCCCCCTACCTCTTTCCGTCATATTAAAATCCGACATTGTCCTTTTTGCTACTTTTGCAAGCGAAACATTCAAATACAAACAAAAAAGACAATGAAAAAACTAACATTATCTTCATTTATGGTGACAGCGAGCCTCAGCCTTGCCGCACAGACGATTCCTTCGGACAGCTCAAAGGTTTCCAAACTCGAAAAGACACAAGAACTGGACGAGGTGGTAGTGAAGAGCAGCTTGCCAAAGATTCGCAACAACGCCAACGGCATGACCTGCATCATCCAAGGAAGCGAACTGGAAAAAGCGGGCAATTCGAAGGATGTGCTGGGCCGACTGCCCAGCATACAGAAAGCAGACGATGGCGTGGAAGTGTTCGGACGAGGAGCTGCCGAGGTGTATGTCAACAACCGAAAGCTCTACGACCTCAAGGAGCTGGAGCGCATTCCCTCGGACCAAATCATGAGCGTGGAAATCATCAGCAATCCCGGTGCCCATTATGCAGCCACCACAAAGGCGGTGGTTCGTATCAAGACGAAACGTCCGCAGGGCGAGGGATGGGGATTCAGGGAGGAAGCCAAAGTGAACCATTTCGTGGACTGGGGAGCAAGGGAGCAGTTGGACGTGAACTATCGCCGGGGAGGACTTGACATCTCCGCCTCACTCACAGCCTCAACGACCAACGGCGGAGCAAGTGCCTACGAATGCATCGAAAGCTATTCCGACGGAAAACTCCTCGGGCAGGTCATCGACAACATGCAGAACCGCTATCATGAGCGCACCCTTTGCCCGGGTCTGCGCATCAACTATGCCTTCAACGAGAACCAATCCGTCGGAGCGCAATACTATTACTTCCGCCAGCCCTACGCCAAGACCTTCACCAACCTTCCTTCGGTCTTCACTTACGGCGGCAGTTTTCTCGAAAGCACGATGACCCGTCTCCGCATCAGTTCCCCTGCCTACAGCCATCAGGCCAATGCCTACTACAGCGGCAAAGTGAAGCAATGGCAGACAGACCTCAATCTCGACGGATTCTGGAACGACACGAAGGGCACCACCGTGACAGAGGACAACCACGCCTTCAATCACAGCGCCAACCGCCTATACACAGCAAAGCTCACAGTGGAGCATCCGCTCTTCGGCGGAACCATAAGTTTCGGAACCGAATATAACGACACGCACCGCACGGAGCAGAACATCAATCCTGCCGTGAAGAACGGCGACTCGAAGGTGAAGGAACGAATATGGAGCGGTTTTGCGGAATACCGGCGGATACTCTTCGGAAAACTGAGGTTGCAGGGAGGACTGAGATACGAGAATGTGAAGAGCGACTTCTATGAGGAAGGCAAGCATACGATGGACAGGGACTATGCCGACTGGTTTCCGTCGCTCGGTCTGAGCATCGCCCTTGGAAAAGTACAACTGAGCGGAAACTATGGCGTTGACATCACCCGTCCCTCGTTCGCCAATCTCTCCGACAACATCATCTACATAAACCGCTACTCCTACCAGGGCGGCAACTCCAAGCTGAAGCCTACCTACAGCCGCGACCTCTCGCTGAGTGCATCGTGGAAATGGCTGTGGGCGCAAGCCATCTACAGCCGGGTGACGAACGACATCGCCTTCGAGAACACCGGCTATTCGGACAATGACAAACGGGTGACGCTCATCCATCCGAACAACATGCCCACCTTCCATCGCTATGTGGTGCAAGCCTTCGCCCAGCCCACCCTCTTCAAGATATGGCACCCCACATGGGGCTTCGTCTATTGCCAACAAGACTTCGAGGCGAACACCATCGACGGAGGCAAGCAGAAGCTGGACCGCCCGTTGCTCAACATCATCTGCAACAACCTCTTCCTCCTTCCCCACAGTTGGCGGATAGGCGTCGATTTCCATTGCCAGACCAGCGGCGACTACTCCACCTACCGCATCCACAACGCCCTCGTACAAGTAAGCGGCCTGATTCAGAAGTCACTCCTCCGCGACCGGCTCGACCTCTCGCTGCAAGCAGGCAACCTGCTGCACAGCAAGCACCAGGCCGTGAGCATCTTCAGCAGCCGCACCCTCTACCAGGAGAACCGCTACTACACGAGACTGGAACTTACCGCCACCTACAAGTTCAACCTTGCCAACAGCAAGTACAAAGGAGGGAATGCCGACGGAAAGCAAAGGAAAAGGATGGAGTAAGAAGCATAGCTTCGCGAGTCGAAGCATATAGGCTTTGCGGTTCGAGGACTTAGTTGCTGCGGGGTGCCGACTATACCCAGCAGCTCTGCTGAGTATAGTCAGCAAGTCTGCTGACTATAGTGGGAAGGTCTGCCGAGTATAGCCGGCAGACCTTATAATTCATGGCTTCGCGAGTCAAGACAATGCAAAATGGAATTTACAGGGCATCAAATACATCCTTGAAGTATCAGTTACTTTTTGTCGCCCGCACAACAACTCATG
>CAVGLH010000164.1:0-5181 GCA_963630065.1 Bacteroides fragilis
GTCAAGCTCTTCCATGTATATTTCTGTTGGCAGTCATTCTGCAAGGTCATTTGTCGTCTCCACTGATAGCCACCGTTCAAGGAAATCTTGGTTTTGATGGACTCTATGAACTTGGTGATGCCTACTTGTCCTATGAGATTTCTTGCTGTGTTTGGGGCATAAATCTTCGACATAGTGACGAGCGTATTGTTTGCATCTTGGCTTGTCAGAATGTTACTTCTCTCTTGATTGTACAGAATATCAGCATTGAAGAACCACATTTTCAGGGGTATCTTATAGTCGTAATGCAACGAGGCGTTCAAACTCTTGTTGTCTGCCAGAATGCCTGAACCAATCTTCATGGAAATGGCATCGATTCTAACTGGAGATTCCAAGAAATCCAAGATGTCGCCAATTGTACGGGCATAGAATATGTTGGTGCGAAGCATGGAGCGAGAGCTGAGCTTATAGTTGCAATATACACTTGGACAAATGGAATAGTACCAAGAGACAGACGATGATGCAACCATGTGGTCTTTGTGGGCTATATAGTCGATGCGCATAGGCACTGCCAAACGAAAGACATATTTGTATTGAGGATGCGAATACTCATACAGTGGAGCCAATGCCATTCTGAGATTTTGCATACTCACATCGTTGCTGTCATCTGTGGGATGCAAGCTTGTTTGCACCTTATCTATATAATAATTCAGCAATATCGGCAAATAGATACGAGAATTGCGATGCTTCTTGGATAGAGAAAGGGTGTTCTCCGTGCGCAAGCTTTGTCCTTGGGCGTTCTGTACAACAGCATCTTCCGCCTCTTTATCGAGAGTAATCTTTCCCATGGGAGAACCTTGGTATGAGACAACCGATGTCAGCGACCATCGCAAGTCCTTGTGATGCCACAAGGTAGAGAATTTGTTGTTCAGATAAAACTCTCTCATGGTCTGCTTCTGGTTAAAGAGCATACCATTTTCAGTTGTTGGCAATTCTGATTTCAAGAAAGAACCAACACCCGACAATGTGTTGACGAGATAAGTTTTGTCAGAGTTGTCCTTGTATTCCAACTGCATGCTTGGGCGATGCACTGATGACAGAGGTGAATATGCTTGTGCGATGACGATATTGTCTTCCGCATCGGCATAGCTTCTCGTCAAGCTATAGTCATATTGGCTTTTCGCATAGCAATATCCGATATTGCCCTTTAGGGTAACATCCTTTCTGATCTTTCTCAAGATGTTGAACGACAACAGTCGGTCTGTTGGCGAAGCATACCTATCCACCTCAATGGGAGGAGTGGAAGCGGAAATGTTTCCCAACAAACTCGACATGGTAGATGCAGTCTCCTTGCTATCGAAATGGTTCGTTCCCTCATCCAAGGCAAACTGGCTGATGTTGCCTGCTTTTAGCGAAGCCAACATTTGGGAGTTGGACTTGAAGAGCATTCCGGCGCCGTTCATTTCGTACAAGGCATGCTTGCCAACCCCAAATGAAACGCCATAAGAGCCAACAGGTTTCAGTTTAGCCTTGTTGCTCATATTCACGTTGATAGCCACGTTGTCGGAAAAGACATCCTTGTCGGCTTTTACCGCCTGATGGTTGCTGAGCACTTGGACGGAGTTGACAAAGGATGCCGGTATGTTGGTTGTGGCAATGTTGTATCTTCCACCCAACAAGTCCATGCCATTGATATAAAAGTTGGAAATCTCCTTGCCCAGGTATTTGATGGAACCTTTGTCACCAACTTCGATGCCTGGAAGTTTCTTCATGGCATCCTTCAGCGTATAGTCGTTCTTCCCGATATATGAGGCTAAGTTGTAAGACAAGGTGTCACCTCGCTGATAGATGGCAGGGGCTTTTACGACAACTTCCTTGAGGGCTGTTGCCTTCTCCTTTAGATTGAAGTTGCACGCTTGTGAAAGATTCTTGATTTTCCTGTTGGCTTTCTCGTATCCGATGGCTTCGGCTGTGATGGTTATCTGCTTGGCATCGGTCTTGAATGTTATCTTGTAAGAGCCATTTTCTGCTGTTCTCGCAAAGCCAAGAGTTGCCTTGTCGGCATTTATCCTGACGATGACACCTTCCAAGTTTGCGCCAGTGGTATCACGCACAACTCCTGTAACCACACTTTGTGCAAAAGTGCAGTTACAGAAGCAAGCCAACAACACCAAAAACAAGAATCTTCTCATATACAGAAGCTTCCTTAGTTTACTTTAATTCGAGAGGAACATATCCGTTAGGGCGCATTCTCAGCACCACCCCGTTGACCAAGGCACTATGCCCGCCATCCTCATACTTCTCGATGGTCATCTCGCTGATGGATTCAGCAGGTATGTTGCCCATCGGGTTTTGTTCAAACTTGTTCTTCGACTTGATGAATTGTTCTCTTGAAGTCTTGATGGCATTGGCGTATGGCTTCAAGTTCATGGGAGTACTCGACTTACGGAAAGTGGTCGCCTTGAACTGATGTATGCCTTCAGAATCCTTTGCAGCCAATACCAAGCCTGGCAGACCGCAAAGTTTCCAAGGACCAAAAGACACAGGTATCTCGGTGGAATACCAAACCATCCAAGTTCTGCCACCATATTCTCCCACAGCCTTCTGGCAAGTATATCCGCAGACGGTGTCAGTTTCCTCGGCAAAAATCCAATTAATCGGTGTGCCACTCTCCGTATAGCTGTAGTAATTAGGCGTGATGACACTATAAACGGCCAGCTTGCCCTTTGGCACATTTTGAGAGACAGATTGGTCGAAGAACATGTCGTTTCTCATTTCCTGTGTCTTGAACTTCTGAATGTCGGACTCTTGAGCTTTACTGGCAATGGCAGAGTCTGCTCGGAATGCAGTGTAATCGGAAAACATGGCTACGTTTCTGCCAATTTGCAAAATGGTAGAAGTTGCATCCGAAGAGCCGTTGTCATTCTTTACTTGATACTCGTAGATACATTCGTATTCATCCGTTGACGTTGAAATGTTTTGTCCCATTGCGTTAGGTGCTACACCTAAAAACAAAATAAGTGAAGTTAGTATTATTTTTTTCGTTTGCACAGAACCATCCTTTTCATGAACTGTACAAGGGTAACTCTGAGTAGCTACAGCTGCTGTACCTCCACATATGGAGCGTATATCAGCATTTTCCATCGTGGAGACTTTTTCTCCATCTTTAAAACTTACAATCATAATCTTTAGTTTTTTGAATGCTAAGGTATAAAAAAAATCAATTCCAAGTAATTTTTTCGAAAACATTTAAACTACATTAAACTATTTTGCACGCGGTTATACTTTACATAATGGCGCAAGAAAAGCATTTTCACTTACTTTCCTCTCAATAATTAAATGTAAATATTATCTTCGGAAAAGTGTCAAAGTATCATCTTTTGCTTCAAAAAGCATTATAAACAGTTGATTGATAATAATATAAATAAGATGAGACTTCTTGGATTCTTGCCCAAAAAGTCTCACCGAAGTCTCACCAAAGTATCATTTTATCGCTTTTTCACCAAATATTTCATGCCGTCTTTGAATCTTTTGTGCTTCAAATCACTCATGTTTGCCAGCTTTCTGCCGAATCCCATCAGGCTGTTTACCTTGAGGGATGAGCCAATCTGCTTTTTCAGAAAATCGAAAATCTCGGCGGCTGTGAGGTATTCACCCTCATTCTCATCCTCTGTCAACTCGAAGTTGAGACGGAAATACTGGTCTATAGGCAGTTCCACCTCAAACTGGCAGTTGCTCTGCATGATGAGCTTCACCTGCTCTGCATCGAAGTAACTCTTCTCGTCCGCATCCAGTGCAGCCAAGGCTTGGGCGAAAAGCTGCTGGTAGTTGGGGCGGACACTCACGTCGATGGGGCCCGCCAGTTCGATGCCGATGAAACGGCGGTTGCCCGACGGGTCGCTGAGGATGTCGGTCATATTGCTCGTAGCGATGAACGAGGCGAGACGGGGATACTCCACCACATGACTGCCATACGCGGGCTTGAACTTCAGGGTGGGCAACTGGATGAGATTCTTCAGGAATCCCTGTTGCACCTGTGGCGAAATCTGGTTGAACTCGTCGAGATTGATGAGCATGAACTGTGCCATCGCCTGATAAACCTGACGTTTTTCTGACAAAATCAAGTTGTCGCTATATCCCCATTGCAGCTCCGGGGGCAGAAGCCGGCGGCAGAAAGTACTCTTGTTGTAACCCTGTTTCGAAATCAAGAGCGGAGCCACCGAGTTGCCGTATTGCCGGTGCGAATAGCCCCGCCACTGGTCCACCATACCTAAGAACCAGGTGTAAAACCAGTCTTCCCAGTGCGGATTGGAGGTGGGGACTGTGCGTGCCAAGGCCCGGATGTGGTCTTTGCCGTCCCACTTGTTGCGGCATTGGAAGAGATATTCCTCTATCGGATTATAGTTCTTGATGTAATCCGACTCCAGAAAATTCCTTACATCCTTGATGCTCACGCGGATGTCGGCAAGTTGCACTTCGAGCGTCATGCGCTTCTGCACCCTCGGCTCCACGGGCTGGTAACCGTACCATCCCTTCTCCTTCGGCAGATACTCCACACATTTCAGCACCGTGTTGTATCGGAAGTCATACTTGTTGCGCAAGAGCTGCATCATCTTCAGGATGTTGTCCCTCACGCCGTTTGCCTCTTCCGGCGCTTCCAGCTCGTCCAGCTCGCCCGATGTCTCTTGTCCGAGGGTCTGCGAGGGGACATGGCCGTCTATCTTGATGGGCACCGCCTTGGCGTTGTAATAGGGATGAGCATCGACGGTCATCATAAAACTGTCGTGCAAGGACGGTTCTGTGGCCTGGACGGCGGAAAGTTCGATGGAAGGTTTCGGGCCGTCCACTTGCAGCCGGGCTTTTGCCACCGCCTGATAGATGGGGCGGATTTGCTGGTAGGCGATGCGGTAGAGCTGTTCGGCTTCCGGCTCGGAGGTGGGCAGGGCATTCTCCTGGTTGGCGAATCTCACCAGTACGACGACGGTCTTTCCGTCGGCACCCTCCAGAGCTGCAAGGGTGGACGGGAGGATGGCTACCGAACGCTTCACCCCAGCCACACCATCGGCATCTGTGATGTTGCCAAACTTGAACAGCAACAAGCCGTTGCAAGCCTTCATCCTCAGGTTGCCGTTCTCGTCTTTCGCAAACTCGGCGGCAGGATAGATGTGCATCCATGTGGGCAAGTCCTTGTAGTATTGGTAG
>CAVGLH010000165.1:0-5063 GCA_963630065.1 Bacteroides fragilis
ACTCAGTCTTGTCCTCTCCCAACTGGAACATGGGAGCGTACTTGAAATCTGGAGTTTTTGCCATAATGCTTTATATAATTGATAATTAATTAAAAACTTTCTTTTTCTTCCCTTTTGCTTTTCAGCTTTCCGAGATGCTTCTTGAAGGTGCCCTCTTCCACGTCGTTCATGCGTCCTTCCTTCATGAGGTCTTGCTCCAGGCAGTCATACCAGAAGTCTCTAGCCTCCTGGCCCTGGCGGGCTATTTCCCCGGCCATCTCGTCGGTGATTTCCTCCGTACCGTAGCGGTCGAGTATGAGCTTGTAGGCGTAGTCGTAGGCAAAGTCGTTGTAGGCCTCGTGGATGCGCTCCATTTGGTCGTTGATGCTCTCGATGTCGGGCAGCTCGCCTTTCTTGATGCTGTTGGCCAGGTCTTGCTCTATGCTCCTCGGCATCAGCAGGCCGCCCAGGTCGCTCCATCCGTCTCCGTCGGCACATTCTACGAAGGGCTTGCGGTCTTCGCTGCATGCGGCATACTGCTTGCCGTCTTCCAAGGATTTGGCCAGGAACATTCTGATGAGCGCATCGTAGTATCTGATGCCGTCTTCGAGGGCTTTCCCCGGTATCTTGCAGCCTTGCCAGGCGTAGTCCTTGGGCTCTTCGCCTTCCGTGTGGGGGCGTTCCTCCTCTTGCCTGCGCATCTCTTCGAGGATTTTCTTGCCCTCTATCACGTTCTGGATGGAGTAGGGCGAGAGCCACTCGTGGTTGATGATGCTCTGTCGGTGGTCGGAGGGGCGCATGTCGCGCTCAGGCCACTTGTGGATGTCGCGGTAGAAGCCGTAGGATGCGAAGTTGCGGCCGGGGATGATGGTGGTGTTCCGGCCCTCGCCGAAGATATAGGAGAAGGGCATACTCGTGGTGTGGAGATGCTGCATCACCTTGCCCAACACTACGCTGTATACGCCGATGTGGGCGGGCAGGAAGAGGTAGGATCCGCTTGCCGTCTTGCTGCCCCTGTCCAGTTCGCCCCAGTGGATGGGACCCATCTTGTAGGCGTGGTTGGAGAAGTTGGTGGAGCTTCCGGCGTTGTAGAACGAGAACATTCCGCCGATGAGCAGGCTACTCTTGTGATGGGAGGCGGAGAAGGGGCCGCAGAAGGCGGCGCAAGCCTCTCCGCACTGCATCTCGCTGTTGGCGAAGAAGAGCGACGATGTGGCGGTGAATCCGTTGGAAATCTTGCATGCCTCGCCCACGAAACAGTCGCTGAGCCTTGCCCCCGAGGAGATGCTGGCGTTCTGGTCGATGATGCAGTTGTCCAGGCACACGTCGTCGCAGATGTACACTTCGCCGTAGATGGAGCCGAGGGTGCAGTAGCGCAGGGCCGTGGCGTTCTTCACCACGCATTCGTTGTAGATGGCGCAGTTGGTTATCTCCTTGGTGTTGGTGATGGTGACGCCGTCACCGATGATGCCCCACTCATATTCGTGGTTCATGTCCACGTTTTCCCTCTTTTCGATATTTTCCTCGATGAGATGTTCCAGCTTGCGCTTCAGCTCGTGGTCTCTGCCGTTCTTCACCATGAAGGCGGCCAGCTGGCTTGTGAGTTCGCAGAAGAGCGTCACGTTGCCCCTTCCGGCTTCGTTGAGCACGCTGATGAGGTTTCCCTCGCCGCATCCCTCGCCGTGGTTCCATTCCATCTTGCCGATGTTGGCGATGTGGCAGCAGTCGCCTATCACGTAGTTGGCGATGTAGACTCCCACGTTCTCGACGAGGCAGAGGTCGCCGATGGTCACGTTGCGCAGGGTGGCATTGTGGATGCCGCAGGGGCAGTAGAAGTCGTCGGTGATTTCCAGCTCGCCGCATTGGCTTCCGATGTTCACCTCGCCATACATTCTCACTTGGCTGAGGCATTCGGGTTCGAAGTCTTCCGATACATTGATGGATGTCCAGTCTTCCGCCCAGCATCCGTTCTTCTTGAGTGCCTCGATTTCCTCCGAGGACAGAGGTCTGTAGTCGTTCATACTTAATAAAGTTAGAAGTTAGAAGTCTGAAGTCTTTTTTCAGTTAGAAGTTAGAAGTCTGAAGTCTGAAGTTTTGGCATCTGTTAACTTCCGACTTCTAACTTCCGACTTCTAACTTCCGACTTTACTCATACTCCTGGTAGAGAAAATCGTTGTAGGGATATTTCTGCACGTGGAGCTCGCGCACTTTCTTATAGAGCGTGTCGCGGAACTCGTCGATGTTCTCCCTGTCCTTGGCCGAGATGAATAGGCAGTCGCCTCCCATCTTCGCCATCCACGTCTTCTTCAGGTCATCGAGCGGGATGTTTTCCTTCGCGATGGGCGTGAGGTCGTCTTCCTCTTTCTCCACCCACGAGTAGTTGTCTATCTTGTTGAAGATGATCATCGATGGCTTGTCGGCGCAACCGAGTTCCTTCAATGTGTTCTCCACCACCTGTATCTGTTCCTCGAAGTCGGGGTGGGAGATGTCCACCACGTGCAGCAGCAGGTCTGCCTCGCGTGTCTCGTCGAGCGTGCTCTTGAAGGAGTCCACCAGGTCGGTGGGCAGCTTGCGGATGAATCCCACGGTGTCGGCGAGCAGGAAGGGGAGGTTTTCCACCACCACCTTTCTCACGGTGGTGTCGAGGGTGGCGAAGAGCTTGTTCTCGGCAAACACCTCGCTCTTGGCCAGAAGGTTCATGATGGTCGACTTGCCCACGTTGGTATAGCCCACGAGGGCCACGCGGATGAGACGGCCGCGGTTCTTGCGCTGGGTGGTTTTCTGCTTGTCTATCTCGGCCAGTCGCTCCTTGAGCAGGCTCATGCGGCCGAGGATGATGCGGCGGTCCATCTCCAGCTGGGTCTCGCCAGGGCCGCGCAATCCTACGGAACCCTTTCCGCCGCCCGAGCCGGAACCGCCTCCCTGGCGTTCAAGGTGTGTCCAGAGCCGCTGCAGTCGAGGCAGCATATATCGGTATTGCGCCAGCTCCACCTGTGTCTTGGCGGCGGCTGTCTGTGCGCGCATGGCGAATATGTCGAGGATGAGCGAGGTGCGGTCGAGGATTTTCACCTGCAGCTCCTGCTCGATGTTGCGTATCTGCTTGGCCGAGAGCTCGTCGTCGAATATCACCATGCCGATTTCGCGGTCGTCCTCCTCCTCGTCCTTGATGTATTGCTTGATTTCCTCCAGCTTTCCCTTGCCCACGTAGGTGGTTTGGTTGGGGGCCACCACCTTCTGCGTGAATCGCTTCACGGTGACGGCACCTGCGGTGTCGGCGAGAAACTCCAGCTCGTCGAGATATTCCTTGGTCTTGGCTTCGTCCTGCTCCTTGGTCACCAGGCCCACGAGCACGGCGGTCTCTGCCTTGACTTCTGAGATTACAAATTCTTTCATTATTTCCTTTGCGTAGGTAATTACATTTTTATATATAGATGCAAAGTTAATAAAAAAATCCTTTCACTCCATCAAAAAGGGGCAATAATTATAGTTTTTTGTAGGAAAAGCGAGGATTTTCAGATGTTTGTATTCGTCTATTTCGCAAACGTTTACGTCTTTTTTTGCTGAAAAATCAATGTTTTTTTTGATTTAAATCAATATTATTATTAATTTTGCACGCAGAAATCCAAGCGATTTCCCCTAGTGAAGCGAGCATACGCTGATTTCCAAACTGTCTTTTTCAATACAGACAGAAATCATAACTACATAAAAACAAACTGCTGAAACATTCAAAAACATAGCACAGCTCCGACGAGAGGTCGGGGCTGTGCTGTTTTCGGGATAGGAGACAACTTGTATTTTCAGTCCTTCAAAGAATTTTTATGCCGAAAAAAAGCCGATTTCTACGAATATTTTCTTAACTTTGCACTTGGAAAAGTGGAAATAACAGTAAAACATAAACATAACAACATCGAAAATGCAAAGAAACTTATTGACTGGTATTTTGTTGCTTGGTGCCTTGGCCGCACAGGCAAACGACTACACGGTGACTTCCCCCGGTGGAAAGCTGGCCGTGAAAGTGGAGTGCGAGGCAGGAAAGGCCTCCTATGCCGTGACGCTCAACGGCAAGCAGATGCTCATGCCGTCGGCCCTCGGGCTGGTGGCCAACTATGGCGACTTCTCTCAGAATCTCGTGATGGGGAGCTGCAAGGCGGAGAAGAAACACATCGCCTACAAGATGACACGCACCAAGAAATCGAGCGTGGAGAAGGACGCTACCGAGGCCACCATCGGATTCCTCAATGCAGGCCGCGACTCCATGGCACTGCATCTCCATGTCTCCGACAACGATTTCGCCTATAAGTACGAGCTTGTTCGCCCGAAGAAGAACAATCCGAAGTCGGTCGTCATATATAAAGAGGTGAGCGGCTTCAACTTCCCCTCTCAGACCACCACCTTCCTCTGCCCGCAGATCACCCCGATGACGGGATGGGAGCGCACCAAGCCCTCCTATGAGGAGGAATACACCCCCGACGCCCCGATGGACGTGAAGTCGCAATTCGGCGTGGGCTACACCTTCCCCTGCCTCTTCAAGGTGGGCCAGGACGGCTGGGCGCTGGTGAGCGAGACGGGCGTTTCGAGCGCCTATCCCGGAAGCCGCCTCTCAGACTATGAGCCAGGCAAGGGCTACACCATAGCCTTCCCCCAGAAGGACGAGAACAACGGCATGGGCTCGGAGCAGGCCGGCATCCCGTTGCCCGGAGAGACCCCCTGGCGTACCGTCACCCTTGGCTCTACGCTGGCCCCCATCGTGGAGACCACCGTGCCCTTCGACGTCGTGGAGCCCCTCTACGAGCCTTCTCAGAGATACGCTCCGGCGCGCTACACCTGGAGCTGGCTCATCTGGCAGGACAACTCCATCAACTACGACGACCAGGTGAAGATGGTGGATGTGGCTGCCGCACAGGGCTATGAGGCCATCTTGGTGGACAACTGGTGGGACAAGCAGATAGGCCGCGACCGCATCGAGCAGCTCGCCAAGTATGCCAGGCAGAAGGGCGTGAGCCTGATGCTATGGTACAACTCCAACGGTTTCGAGAACGACGCTCCGCAGACTCCCCGACAGGTGATGAACAACTCGATAGCCC
>CAVGLH010000166.1:0-3697 GCA_963630065.1 Bacteroides fragilis
TCTCCCACCAGATGGTGCGCCTCATCTTCACCGAGGCACTCTATCGTGCGTGTACTATTATAAAAGGTGAACCGTATCACCATGAATAATTTTGGGAGTTAAGGAGGTAAAGGAAGTTAAAGGGAGGTAAGGAGTTAAAGGGAGGTAAGGAGTTAAAGGGAGGTAAAGGGAGGTAAGGAGTTAAAGGGAGTTAAGGAGTTAAGACATCAGTCTCGTCTCCTCCAATCCCATCAACCAAAAGCATTTGTCTTAACTCCTTAACTCCTTAACTCCTTAACTCCATAACTCCTCAACTTCCTAAATACAAGAAATTATGGCTAAAGAGAAATATATCGAGATAAAGGGGGCGAGGGCCAACAACCTCAAGAACATCGACGTGAAAATACCGCAGGGCAAGTTCGTGGCCATCACGGGCGTCTCCGGGTCGGGCAAGTCGTCGCTGGCCTTCGACACACTGTACGCCGAGGGACAGCGCCGCTACGTGGAGTCGCTGTCCAGCTACGCCCGCCAGTTTCTGGGCAGAATGAGCAAGCCCGAGTGCGACTTCATCAAGGGCCTGCCGCCCGCCATCGCCATCGAGCAGAAAGTGATCTCCCGCAACCCGCGCTCCACCGTGGGCACCAGCACCGAAATCTACGAATACCTGCGCCTACTCTTCGCCCGCATCGGCAAAACCTATTCGCCCGTGAGCGGACAAGAGGTGAAACGGCACACTACAGAGGATGTGCTGGCCTGCACCCGGCAGTATTCCAAGGGCACCAAGTTTGTGCTCCTGGCGCCCATCCATGTGGTGGAGGGGCGCAGCCTGGAGAAGCAGCTGGAGATGTACAACCAGGAAGGCTATGCGCGCCTTTATATTAAAGGTGAATTTGTGCGCATCGAGGATTTCCTGCAGCAAGGGGCCGAAGTAGCCCGGCCCGACATCTTCCTCGTCATCGACCGTGCCTCGGTGAGCGACGAGAAGGACGACATCAGCCGGCTCACCGACTCCACCGAAACCGCCTTCTACGAGGGCGACGGCTGCTGCCGCCTCATCTTCCTGCCCGGCAACATCAGCTACGACTTCTCCACCCGCTTCGAGGCCGACGGCATCCAGTTTGAAGAACCCACCGACAACATGTTCGCCTTCAACTCCCCCCTGGGTGCCTGCCCCACCTGCGAGGGCTTCGGCAGCGTGATAGGCATCGACGAAAAGCTCGTCGTCCCCGACACCTCGCTCAGCCTCTACGACGGCTGCGTGGTGTGCTGGCGCGGCGAGAAGATGGGCGAATGGCTCAAGGAGTTCATCCGCCGCGCCGAGCCCTTCCACTTCCCCATCTTCAAGCCCTACTACCAGCTCTCGCAAAAGGAGAAAGACTGGCTCTGGCACGGACTGCCCACCGAGAAAGAGCGCGACCCGCACGACCGCGTGAGCATCGACGAATTCTTCCGCATGGTGAAGGAAAACCAGTACAAGATACAATACCGCGTGATGCTGAGCCGATTCCGCGGCAAGACCGTATGCCCCGACTGCCACGGCACCCGACTGAAGAAGGAAGCCAGCTATGTGAAGGTGGGCGGCAAGAGCATCACCGAGCTGGTAGACATGCCGATAACCAACCTGAGCTCGTGGTTCCGCCAGCTGGAGCTTTCCGACCATGAGCGCGAAATCGGCAAGCGGCTCCTCGCCGAGATTACCCACCGCCTGCAGTTCCTCCTGGATGTGGGCCTGGGCTACCTCACACTCAACCGCCTCTCCAACTCGCTCTCGGGCGGAGAGAGCCAGCGCATCAACCTCACCACCAGCCTCGGCTCCTCGCTCGTGGGCAGCGTCTACATCCTCGACGAGCCCAGCATCGGGCTCCACAGCCGCGACACCGCCCGCCTCATCAAGGTATTGAGAGAACTGCAGCAACTGGGCAACACGGTGGTAGTGGTAGAGCACGACGAGGAAATCATGCGCGCCGCCGACTACCTCATCGACATCGGTCCCGATGCCGGACGCCTGGGCGGACGGCTGGTCTACGCCGGCCCCGCCTCTGAATATTCCGCCATCGACGCAGCCCGGCAGAAGGCTCTCCTGGAGAAATACCCGGAGAGCCACACCATCCGGTATCTCACCCACAAGGAAAACATCGAGCCCCCCACCAGCCGCCGTGCCTGGAACCTGAGCATCGACATCAAGGGAGCCAGGATGAACAACCTGCGGGGCATCGACGTAAAGATACCCCTCAACGTGTTCACCGTGGTTACGGGCGTGTCGGGTTCGGGCAAGACCTCGCTCATCAAGGGCATCCTCTACCCCGCCCTGCGCCGCCACCTCGACCTCGTGGCCGAGCTCCCCGGCGAATACTCATCCCTGGAAGGCGACTGGAAGACCGTCAGGCACGTGGAGTTTGTAGACCAGAACCCCATCGGCAAGAGCACCCGCAGCAATCCCGCCACCTATCTGAAGGCCTACGACGCCATCCGCTCGCTCTTCGCCATCCAGCCCCTGTCCAGGCAGATGGGCTTCACGCCGGCCTATTTCTCCTTCAATACCGACGGCGGGCGCTGCGAGGAATGCAAGGGAGCCGGCTACGTGACGATAGAGATGCAGTTTATGGCCGACCTCACCCTCACCTGCGAAGCTTGCAAAGGACAACGGTTCAAGCACGAGATTCTGGAGGTGAGATACGGCGGAAAGAACATCAACGACGTGCTCGACATGACGGTGAGCGAGGCCATCGAGTTCTTCGGCGACGAGAAGCTGCACACCATCGACGGCGACTTCGACAACTGCCGCGTCATCGTAAACCGCCTGCGCCCGCTGCAGGATGTAGGCCTGGGCTACATCAAGCTCGGCCAGAGCTCCAGCACCCTCTCGGGCGGCGAGAACCAGCGCGTGAAGCTGGCCTACTTCATCGGCAAGGAGGAGCAGGAGCCCACCCTCTTCATCTTCGACGAGCCGACCACGGGCCTCCACTTCCACGACATCAAGCGCCTGCTGCGTGCCTTCAATGCCTTGATAGAGCGCGGCCACTCCCTGGTGGTCATCGAGCACAACCTCGACGTCATCAAGTGTGCCGACTGGATCATCGACCTGGGTCCCGAGGGAGGCGACAAGGGCGGCAACCTCGTGGTGGCGGGCACGCCCGAGCAAGTGGCAGCCTGCCCGGAAAGCCTCACGGGAAAGTTCTTGAACAATATTGGCTAGCGTTAATTTTATTTTAATTTTCGATATTCCTTGCCATTGTTCAGAAGAAAATCATTATATTTGCAAATTGAGAAATAGGAAAAAACAAGTAGAAAAAAAATGACTGACAAACATTGTGACGTACAACCATATGTTCTTCCCTCAGAGCAATCAGATATACTACAGGAGGTGCAAATTCCAATCGTGTTTCATGACGAGATGCGTGACACGGACGGAAAATTGCGAGTACTCTCCCTGTTCTCTGGCTGCGGCGGTATGGACTTGGGGTTCGAGGGCAGCTTTATTGCCAATCGCAAGTCATTCCCCGAGGGCAGCAAATACATCAAGCACGCCATCAGCAAAAACTGGGTGATGCTGAACAAGACAAGATTCAAGACAGTCTTCGCCAATGACATTCTCGACGAGGCAGAGGTGGCTTGGACTACCTATATGTCCCGTTTCGGCTATCAACCCGAGATGTACCACAATATCAGCATTGTCGATTTAGTAAAAATGCACAAACAAGGAGCAGATATCTTCCCC
>CAVGLH010000166.1:3707-5045 GCA_963630065.1 Bacteroides fragilis
CGAGAGGGTGACGAGCCATCGGAAGAGACGCGCGGCAAGCTGTATTATTGGATGAAGCAAGTCATTGACATCGTGAAGCCCAAGATATTCGTAGCAGAAAACGTGAAGGGACTTGTGAACCTCGGTGACGTGAAGGACATCATTCAGAAAGATTTTGCGAGTGCCGATGGCGACGGCTACATTGTACTTCAGCCACAGGTGTTGCACGCAGGAAACTATGGCGTGCCCGAGAGCCGCGAGCGTGTCATCTTCATTGGCATCCGAAAAGACACCTTGTGTCCCGAAGCATTGGAAGCGTTGACTGCAAAAGAGATTCCCGACGAGTACAATCCTTATCCGAAGCCAACCCATGCGGCAACCGCCAAGGGAGGAAATCTTCTCAGAATCGTCACAACACAAGATGTACTGGAGGGGCTCAAGGAACCCGAAGAAACCATAGATGCCTCGCAGCAACTATATTCCAAGGCAAAGTTCCTCGCCACGGGACAAGGGCAGACAGAGATCAAACTCGACGGGCTCGGACCTACAATCCGTTCGGAGCACCATGGAAACATTGAGTTTAGAAGACTTTCGCTCGAACATGGCGGCAAGCACATAGAGGAGCTGCAGGCTGGGTTGCAAGAAAGGCGATTGACCCCAAGGGAGTGTGCCTTGATCCAGACTTTTCCGCCCGACTATCGCTTTGTGATGAGCAGGACGAACGGAAGAGGTTTCAGATTGAGTTCTTCCGGAGCCTACAAGGTGATAGGCAATGCCGTGCCGCCAGTCCTCGCCTTCAACATCGCCATGCGACTGCAGGAAGTGTGGGACAGATATTTCAAAACCGACAACTAAATCTACAAACAATGGATAAAATAACAGAAAACATCATTGCTATCCGCCAAAGAGACATCAGCAAGGCCAATGAAGCCTTTGCTGATTTCATGTCACTGACGGAGAAATGCCTAAACGATAAGGTAGGAAACGACCACGAATTGTATAAAGACTGCGGCGGAAGAAAGATGGAAGAGGTGGCTCTGGGAGTTTTGAAAGAAGTTGCTCCACAGACACCTTTCCGCCCCGAGGAAATCAGGTTGGTATCAGGTGCCAAGTTCCCTGACATACAGGCGGAGCGGTACTATGGTGTGGAGGTGAAGACCACCAAAAGCGACTCATGGAAATCTGTAGGCAGCAGCATCGTGGAATCAACCCGAATCGAAGATGTCTCGATGATTTATATGTTGTTCGCCAAATTGGGTGGAGATTTCGTTGAATTCAGATGCAAGCCATACGAGGAATGCCTGGACAACATCTCGCTAACCCATCAGCCTCGCTACCAGATAGACATGGAGTTGAATG
>CAVGLH010000167.1:0-5037 GCA_963630065.1 Bacteroides fragilis
CGGCAGTCTGGTCGTCGCGGTCCATGAAGTCTACCTTGAATCCCTTGATGCCCATGTCGGCATACGTCTTGCAAATGGTCTCCAAGTTCTCGTCCATAACGTTGAATACGGCCCAAAGCACGATGCCTATGCCCTTGGTATTCGCATATTCTATGAGCTTAGGCAGTTGGATTTCATCGATAGGCTTCAGGATGCTTCCCTCCTTGGAGTTGTACCATCCCTCGTCAAGCACGATGTATTCCAGTCCGTGGTTGTGGGCGAAATCTATATAATATTTGTAAGTCTCGTAGTTGATACCCGTCTTGAAGTCCACTCCCTTCAGGTTCCAGTCGCTCCACCAGTCCCATGCCACCTTGCCGGGCTTGATCCAGGATGTGTCGCCGATTTTGTTGGGAGAGGCGAGGGCATAGACGAGATTGTTTACTGGCATCTCGGTGTCATGCTCTGTGACGGCGAACACACGCCATGGATAGTTGCGCTTGCCGGTGCTGGTGGCGATGTAGTCGCTGGCTTCTGCCACGTGGGTCATGTGTCGCCAAGGATGGTAGGCCATCTTCTTGGGGTAGGGGGCGAATACTGCCTTCAAGTCATCGCCGTCTGCCTGCAGCCACATGCCGGGGTAGTTTGCGAGGTCGCTCTCCAGGATGGTTACCTTTGCCTTGCCGCAGTCTACGGTGGCTGGCAGGAAGGCGAGTGTCTGTTTGGCGGTGTCGATACTAGTCTCGTCGTAGATGTTCTGGAAAGCCATGGCGAAGGGCTTCTCCGGGGTGGTGGTATAGGGCAGCCAAGCCTTCTTGTCCTTGCCGAAGTTGTAGTCGGCAGTCTCGTTCATGATAACGGTCTTGCCTTTCTGGGTGGTGTAGAATCTATAGGCCACTCCCTCGTCGTAGACTCTGAGGATGATGCCGAAGCCGCTCTTCAGCGCCACGTTCAGTTCCTGGTAGGCGGTGCCGAAGGATTGCTGTCGATAGAAAGGAGCATTGATGGTCTCCTTGTGGTTGGTGAGCTTGTGGCTCTTCACCTTTGGGTTACTGCCAATCTCCTTTCCATCTTTCAGCTTCATACCTATTGATGACTCCTTTAAGAGATAGGAGCCGTTAAACCTAAATTTAAGAGAGAGTTGATTATCTGTGTTCAGTTCGGCAGCTATCTTCCCATCGGGTGACTTCACCTGAAAGCTCTCTGCTGATGCCGAAGACGCCATATATAATAAGGTGGCGGCCAAAAAAAGTTGTTTTACCATAACTTTTCGGGTTTATTGTTTAAATCTGTTGCAAATTTACAAATAGAATGGGGGATTGGGTGGAAATAAAGTCCAAATGAATAACAAAATGGTGCAAAAAGCGTCCCATAAGACGATAATATCATCTAAATATACGATATTTTTAGGTGAGCACTTATATTTTATGTTACTTTGCAGTGAAATATAATAATGTATTAAATTTAACCTAGCAAATATGGAATCAAAACAGTTTGCATTGTTTTTGGGGGTAGCTTGTTTGCCAACTCTGGCAACGGCAGCCACCGTTTATCGCACCATCGCCAAGGTGGCACCGGTGGCGGTGGATTGTCCTGTGGGCACCGCCCCAAGACTTCCTTATCTCGTATGGGTAACCTATAGCGACGGCTTCTCGGAGTATCGCCAAGTGCGTTGGGCTAACAGTCCGCTTGCCGACGAACAGGCTGAGGCGGATGTGCAGAAGCATGCCGTGGGCACCCAGTACGAGGTGGGGGGCTTCGTCATCGGCGACGAGACCACCGACAATGGCTATCCCGTCAAGGCACAGGTGAAGGTGGTGGCCGAGGGCTATCAGGCTCCCAAGCAGGAGGTGGCTCATACTTTCTCACTTGCCGATGTGAGCGTGGATGGCGACAACCGCCTCACCCACAATCGTGATGAACTTATCAAGGAGATTTGTTCGTGGGATGTCACCCAGCAACTCTACAACTATCGTGACACCTATGGCCTCTCCACCGAGGGCTATACTAAGAGCGACGGATGGGATTCGCCCGACACCAAGCTCAAAGGACATGGCTCCGGCCACTATATGTCGGCCATCGCACAGGCTTACGCCGTGGCCACCAATCCCGAGCAGAAGGCAATCCTTCGCAAGAACATCACCCGGATGGTGAACGAACTCCGTGAGTGTCAGGAGAAGACTTTCGTATATAACAAGGACTTGAAGCGCAACTGGGAGGCCCGCGATTTCGCCCCGGAGGCCGAACTTCGTCAGTTGAAAGGCACCTGGGCTGCCTTCGACGAGTATAAGAAGCACCCTGAGCAGTATGGTTATGGCTACATCAACGCCATCCCTGCCCAGCACTGCGCCCTCATCGAGATGTATCGTGCCTACAACAACTCCGACTGGGTGTGGGCACCTTATTATAGTGTACACAAGCAGTTGGCGGGTCTCATCGACATTGCCACCTATTTCGACGACAAGGCTATCTGCGACAAGGCTCTCCAGATTGCCAAGGACATGGGACTATGGGTGTGGAACCGTATGCACTACCGCACTTATGTGAAGCAGGACGGCACACAGGACGAGCGCCGCAGCAAGCCGGGCAACCGTTACGAGATGTGGGACATGTACATCGCCGGAGAGGTGGGAGGCATGAGCGAATCTTTGGCCCGTCTCTCCGAGATGGTGACGGATTCCGACGAGAAGGCAAAGCTCATCGAGGCGGCCAACTGTTTCGATGCTCCCAAGTTCTTCGACCCGCTGAGCAAGAATGTGGACGACATCCGCACACGCCACGCCAACCAGCACATCCCGATGATTGTTGGTGCTTTGCGTAGCTACAAGACCAACAAGAACCCTTACTATTACAATCTCTCCCAGAATTTCTGGAGTTTGGTACAGGGCAGATATATGTATGCCACGGGCGGCGTGGGCAACGGCGAGATGTTCCGCCAGCCTTACACCCAGATACTGAGCATGGCTACCAACGGTATGCAGGAGGGCGAGTCGGAGGCCAATCCCGACATCAACGAGACTTGTTGCGCCTATAACCTCTTGAAGCTTACCAAGGATTTGAACTGCTACAATCCCGATGATGCCAAGTATATGGACTCCTACGAGCGTACCTTGTATAATCAAGTAATCGGTTCGCTCAACCCCGACAAGTATGAGACTTGCTACCAGTATGCCGTGGGTCTGAACGCCACCAAGCCGTTCGGCAACGAGACTCCGCAGAGCACTTGCTGTGGTGGTACGGGTTCGGAGAACCATACCAAGTACCAGCAGGCAGCCTATTTTGCCAACGACAACACCCTTTGGGTGGGACTCTACATGCCTACCACCCTCCACTGGAAGGAGAAAGGCATGACCATCAAGCAGGATTGCCTGTGGCCGGCCCAGCATTCTTCTATCAAGATTGCGGAAGGCGAGGGCGACTTCTCCCTGAAACTCCGTGTGCCTTATTGGGCTACCCAAGGCTTCTCCATCAAGGTGAACGGCAAAGAGGTGGCTAGCAGCTATAAGCCAAGCAGTTATGTAGAACTGAGTCAGAAACACTGGAAGGCTGGTGATGTCATTGAGATAGACATGCCGTTCAACAAGCACATCGAGTATGGTGCCGACAAGCTCTCCAGCGATGTGGCAAGCATGGACGGCACTCCGCTGAAGACGGCATGGGTGGGAACCTTGATGTATGGTCCGCTCGTGATGACGGGTACAGGCGTACTGACTTGGAACCAGGCTACATTGAACTTGGACTCCAAGTTGAGCAAGGTGACCGTGGGAGAGTCGAATGGCGTAAGCACGGGTGCCGGTGCCAACCTCCTCACGCTGAAGATGGACGGCAAGGAGTTCCAGCCCGACTATTACCGCAACGCCAACAGCACCCACTACTATCGCATCAACCTCACCGATGCCGCTACCAAGAAGAGCAAGAAGACGAAGGTGGACTTCACCGAGCTGAACTCTCTCCTCTCTCTTGCCCAGCAGCGCAAGGCAGACCAGGAGAAGTGGAATGCCCTCTCGCAGAAGGTTCCAGAGTATGCTCCATGGGCACCCAACGGTTATGAGCGGATGCTCAAGGCAGTGGCCCAGGCACAGCAACTTATCCAGAAGGGTAAGAAGAAGGTGACGCAAGACGAGTTGGAGGGCAACACTGCCATTCTTAATCGTGCCATCAACACGATGCGCCCCGGCAACCTCGCCGAGATGGAAGACCTCCGGCCTCTCTCCGCTCTCCTCAGAAGGGCTGGTTGGCCCGACGAGACCACGAGCAAGGAACTCAAGGAAGCCATCAGCTATGGCAGAATGGTACAGAAATACGTGACCGACGGAAGTGGAACCCACGACATGATCAATGCCGCTGTGGAGAAGCTGAAGAAGGCCACGGGACAGTAAGGTTTAAGTTAGGGAAAATCGTTCAGAACATCGTTCTGAACGATTTTTTTCAATAAATAGAACACATATTCTTAAACAAGGTTCATGCGAATCGGCTTGTGCAAAGAAAAAACACAACAAAAGGCTCTCTGAGAATCGATTTTTCAGAAAATCTTTTCCTCTCGTCGGATTTGAGCGATTTTCGCTCTATTTTTATAACGTTTTTATAGTCAGCTGATTATGTTTTTTGCAGCCTGAAACATGGCTCGAATTTGAGCTCTTGAGTCGGCATTCCATTGGAATGATGACGACATTCCATTAGAATGATGACGGCTTTCCATTAGAATCGCGACGCGATATGTGTGCTATGCCGACCCGATTTCATGGTTCGGGAGCCTAAAATTCGCTTGAAAGCACCCGTTTAAACACTTCAAAGCCTCTTTGCCCATCCTGGAAGGTGTGCCCCCCAAGTGTTAAATTCTTGCTAAAAATCTTTATATATGCTTTGTCAGACATTTGGCATATTGTTCCGTTTGTCAATATTTTTGACCTATGATTCATCTCTGCACCTTCCTTCGCATGTCGGTGCTTTAGGATTTTTATGTGACAAATATGCTAAGAAAAGAGGAGAATATGATGAAAATTTCGTCCAAACCACTAAAATTGGACGATTTTACCTTTATATTGTACGATTGTTATA
>CAVGLH010000168.1:0-4995 GCA_963630065.1 Bacteroides fragilis
GGACATCATCACATATGATGACAATGACTACAGCTAGGACTGTTCCAAATTTCTTCGTTGAAAGTTTTGCAGGTGACCCGAATTTGTCACTTGTTGTCTGCCAGAAATTGACGGAAATCAAGAAATCGAAGGGATTTGAAAGAAACTCTCTAAAATATTTGTGTGCGCACACAAAAGGCATTATCTTTGCACTCGAAAAGATAAAAGGATAATAAAGATTAGGAAAGGATAATAATTATGATGACATTTGGAATTATGACATTGGCAGTTGTGGCATTCGGTGTGATTACCGGTGTAGGTATGAACCTCGGTATGAACAGCTGCAAGTAAAGATAAGGTAATAGATTAAGGATAACAATTAAAAAACAGAGAAAGGAAACGATTATGTTAGTATTAGGTATGGTTTTGGCAGTAGTAGTTGCCACATTAGCAGAAGTTGGTGTAATCAGCAACAAGATGAACTGGAGCAAATAAGCTCCTTTTGAGTAGACAAGTTTTTAAATGTTAAATAGAGAAAGGCAATTGCCGGGATGTTCCCTTGCAGTTGCCTTTTCTCTTTTTGTGTGCTTGATGATGGGTGAAACCACCGGCTCATTTGAAGATGAGCGTGGTGAGCCTTGCCTCGTCAAACAGTTCCTGGGCGACAGCCTGCATCTGTTCGGCAGTAATCTCATCGATGTGGCGGTAGAGGCTGTCCACGTTCTTCTCCCAACCATAGTGCAGGAAGCTCTTCCCGAAGTCGAGGGCGAAGTTCTCGCGGTTGTCGCACGCTACGCCTATCTGTCCCTTGATTTGTTTCTTTGCTGCTTGTAGTTGGGAAGGGGAGAGGGGCTTTGCCATAAACTTGTCCAGTTCCTTGCGCACCAGTCGCAGGCACCGCTTCACATCGTGCTCGTCGCACCCGAAATAGATGCTCCAGATGCCGGTGTCGCCGTAAGCCACCATCGTACTCTCCACGGTATATACCAGTCCGTTGTGTTCGCGGAGGGAGAGGTTGAGCTTGGCGTTCATGCCGGGACCGCCGAGGATGTTGCTTAGTAGATAGAGGGGCATTCGGCGGTCATCGTGTATGTTGTAGGCAAGGGTGCCGATCATCACATGAGCCTGATGGGTGTTCTTCTCCATCACGATGGTTTTGCCCTCGCATCGGGGAGCGTTGAGATGGCTTTGCTTTTCCCTTCGGCCAGCGATTTGCAATTCCCTACGGCCGCCGAACGTTGTTTCTTCACTCTTCCATCTTCGTTGTTCATTTCCATTGAATTCTTCACTCTTTACTTCCAAGTTCTTCTCCAAGAGTTTGATGAGCTTCTTGAAGTCGATGTCGCCGTATGCGAAGAAGACGGCATTGTCGGGGCGGTAGAACTTGCGGGTGAACCTGAGGGCGTCTTCGGTCTTGAACTGGCGCACACGCTCCGCCGTTCCGAGGATGTTGTGCCCCAGAGGATGCTCGCGGAAGATGAGGTTCTCGAACTCGTCGTAGATCAGTTCCGCAGGAGAGTCGTTGTAGCTTTCTATCTCGTCGCAGATCACCTCCACCTCCTTGTCGATTTCCTGTTGTGGGTAGACGGAGTGGAAGACGATATCCGACAGAATGTCCACAGCTCTGGCAACGTGTTCCTTGAGGATGGCGGAGTAATAGACCGTTCCTTCCTTGTTGGTGTAGGCGTTGAGTTCGCCGCCCACGCTCTCCAGGCAGTTGAGTATATGCCAGGCTTTCCTGCGCTCCGTGCCCTTGAAGGTGACGTGTTCGCAGAAGTGGGCGAGTCCTTCCTCCCCGGGAGCCTCGTCCCGGGTACCGGCATTGATCTGGTAGCCGCAATATACTATCTTGCTGTCTGAGGGCAGGTGGATGATGCGAAGCCCATTGTCGAGCGTATAAGTGTTATATTTCATATCGGTGTGCAAAGTTACGGCTAAAATGCAATTTATCCAAAAAAATGCCGATTTATTTTGCATTGTCTGCGATTTGCACTATCTTTGCCGTCACAAAAACAATAACAACAAGATAACTTATGCGCAAAGTAATAGGAATAGGAGAGACGGTGCTCGACATCATCTTCAAGAACGGGAAGCCCATAGAGGCGGTGCCCGGCGGTTCGTCATTCAACGCCCTCATCTCGTTGGGGCGGTCGGGAGTCAATGCCTCGTTTATCAGTGAGGCGGGCAACGACCGCATCGGCGAGTATGTGATTGAGTTCCTGAGGGACAATGGCGTGAACGCCGACGACGTGTCTATCTTCCCGGAGTCGAAGTCGCCCATCTCCCTGGCATTCCTCGATGAAAACAACAATGCGGACTACATCTTCTACAAGGACCATCCGCACGACCAACTGGAGTTCTCCACGCCCGACATCCAGCCCGGCGACATCGTGCTCTTCGGTTCGTTCTTCGCCCTCAACCCCGTGGTGCGCCCGCAGGTGGGTGGCTTCCTGGAGTATGCCAAGGAGCATGGCGCCATCCTCTACTACGATGTCAACTTCCGTGCCTCCCACCAGAATGACATCATGAAGATTACGCCCAACCTGATAGAGAATCTGGAGTACGCAGACTTTGTGCGCGGCAGTCACGAGGACTTCGGCATCCTCTACAAGAAGCCCGATGCCGACCAGGTCTATAATGCAGAAATCAGCTTCTACTGCAAGAAATTCATCTGTACCCAGGGGGCTGAGCCTGTGGAGGTGCGTGCCGAGAATGGCTTCAAGAAGAGCTATCCTGCGGAGAAGACCCAGACGGTGAGCACCATCGGTGCCGGCGACAACTTTAACGCCGGCTTCGTCTTCGGCCTCATCAAGGAAGGCATTACCCGCGAGGACATCGACCGAGGACTGACGGAGGCGCAGTGGGACAGCCTGTTGCACTCTGCGCAGGAGTTCTCTGCCGAATGTTGCAAGGACATCTACAACTATGTGTCGAAGGAATTCGGGGAGAAAAAGAAGAAAGACCTTTTAAAATGAAAGGGTAAGAATATGACAGAAATTACAAGCAAAATTTATTATGTGGGTGTGAACGACCGCAACAAGCATCGTTTCGAGGGCCTTTGGCCCCTGCCCAACGGAGTGAGCTACAACTCCTATGTCATCGACGATGAGAAGATTGCCTTGGTGGATACCGTGGAGGTGGACTTCTTCACCCAGTTCCTGGAGAATATCCGTGAGGTGATTGGTGACCGCCCCATTGACTATCTCATCATCAATCACATGGAGCCCGACCACAGTGGTTCCATCGCCCTCATCAAGAAGTACTACCCCAACATCAAGATTGTGGGCAACAAGAAGACCCTCGGCATGCTCGAAGGCTTCTATGGCGTGACCGACGACGTGGTGGAGGTGAAGAACGGCGAGACGCTCTCATTAGGCAACCACGAGCTGAGCTTCGTCCTCATCCCGATGGTTCACTGGCCCGAGACAATGGTGACACTCGACGCTGCCCATAAGGTGCTCTTCGCCGGTGATGCCTTCGGATGCTTCGGTGCCTTGAACGGAGGAGTGATCGACACGGAAATCAACTGCGACACCTTCTGGCTGGAGATGGTGCGCTACTACTCCAACATCGTGGGCAAGTATGGCGTGCCCGTGCAGAACGCCTTGAAGAAACTGGCTGGCGTGGACTTGGACTACATCTGCTCCACCCACGGCCCCGTATGGCACGAGTACATCGGAAAGGTGGTAGGCATGTACGACCAAATGTCGAAGTATGAGACCGAGCCTGGCCTCGTCATCTGCTACGGCACGATGTACGGCAACACTGAGCGTATGGCGGAGATTATCGCCCGTGCGGCAAGTAAGGCGGGCGTGAAGAACATCGTGATGTACAACATCTCGAAGACCCACCACTCTTATATCCTCCGCGACATCTTCCGCTACAAGGGTTTGATAGTGGGTGCTCCCACCTACAATGCCGGACTCTATCATGAGATGGAGACCTTCCTCTCCGAGCTTGCCAACAAGGACATCAAGGACCACCTCCTCGGCTGGTTTGGCTCCCACTGCTGGGCAAGCAAGGCGGTAAGCAAGATACAGGAGTGGAACGACACCCGCCTGCACTATGAGGCAGTGGGCGAGCCGGTGGATATGAAGCAGGCGATAACGTCAGAGGTCAAGGCGCAGTGCGAGGCTCTGGGCAAGGCGATGGCGGAGAGACTGCTGGCGGATTGATTTGCAGCAAAGATACAAAAGATAGGCAAAAAATGGCAGAAAGCCTGCATCAAACAGAGAGCAACTCTTTTTGATGCAGGCTTTCACCTTGTTGTAATATAGCCATCCTAAGATTACTTTTTCTTCTTTGGTCTGCGACGTGCCCAGCCTTCTTCCTCGAAGTTGGGTTCCTCACCCTTCAACTTGATGTTGTCGTTGTGCTGGAAGAATTGACGCCAGTCGCCGGTATCCTCCTGATAGCTACGGCTCTTCTTCGTACTGCGGCCCTCGTTGCGAGAACCGCGACCCTTGCGGGAATCGTCTGCGCCTCTGCGACCTCCTTTCTCCGAGGAACGACCGCCACGACCTTCGGAATCACGGCTGCCTCTTGCACTCTTGCCGTGTCCTTCCTCGTCGGCATCGTTGCATCTCACAGTCCTTCCCTTGTACTCCGTACCATTCAACGCCTTCATCACTCGCTTGGCATCCTCCTCGGGCACCTCGATGTAGGCAAACTTGGAGAGCAAGTCGATGTGACCCACCTCCTGGCGACCCTTTACATGCTTGTTCAAGTACTGCATGATCTCGCCGGGATAAAAGCCGTCCGCCTTGCCGAGATTGATGAACAATCGCTTGAAACCAGCCTCTGCCTCATGTTTGCGACGACCGTTGCTCACCTTGCCGCGACCTTCCGAACTGCGTGAGGCTTTCGCTCCCTTGCCTGTCTCTGGCTTCACAATCTCGGGTGCGTTCTTATAGTAATCGAGGAACTTACCGAAAGTGATTGTCACCATCTTCTTGATGATATCCTCCTTGTCGATGTAGTCGAACTGGCGGTTGATTTCCGCCATGTATGGCTCAA
>CAVGLH010000169.1:0-4973 GCA_963630065.1 Bacteroides fragilis
ACGCCCGTTTGGCGGCAAAGCAGAATGAGATAAATCAGCTGAAATGTGATGGAGACGACTTGCCTCTACAGTGATTGTTCACTTGGTGGCTTAACGTGCCTAAAGTGATCGCTTACCCCTTGCCAGATTGGTACGGCGGGGGCGCCTACCTCCTATGATTGTGGCTGGGTAACTGTAGGAGGTACAGCACCCTCGCTGTACCAACCCAAACTACCACGCCCTCGCTGTACCAAGTTTATCCTTCGAAGATACCGTAAAAACACAACGCTTACAAAGCAATAATTCTTACAACAACTTATACATCCTATGAAAGTAGTACTTTTAGCAGGAGATAACTTTTTCAAATTCAATATTTTTGAATGAAAGACTTTAAAGACATAAAGATTGCCGTGGCCGGTACCGGCTACGTAGGTCTGAGCATCGCAACGTTGCTTGCTCAGCACCATCATGTGAGTGCAGTGGATGTAATCCCTGAGAAAGTGGAGAAACTCAACAAGAAGATTTCTCCTATTCAGGACGATTACATCGAGAAGTATTTGGCAGAAAAGCCGCTCAACCTCACCGCTACCCTCGACGGCAAGGCAGCCTATGCTGATGCCGACTTCGTGGTTATTGCCGCACCAACCAACTACGACCCAGTAAAGAACTATTTTGATACCACCCACGTGGAGGAAGTCATCGACTTGGTGTTGGAGGTCAACCCCGATGCCGTGATGGTCATCAAGAGTACCATCCCTGTGGGCTATACCCGCAGCCTCTACCTGAAGTATGCCAAGAAGGGCGTAAAGCAGTTCAACCTGCTCTTTTCCCCGGAGTTCCTTCGTGAGAGCAAGGCTCTCTACGACAACCTCTATCCCAGCCGCGTCATCGTGGGCTATCCAAAGCTCATTGACCGTCCTGAGTTTGCCGAGGAGAATGAGGCTATCCAGAAGGTCACTGATGTCGAAAAGATGAAGGAAGCAGCCAAGACTTTTGCCGCCCTCTTGCAGGAAGGAGCCATCAAGGAGAATATCGATACCCTCTTCATGGGCATGAAGGAAGCAGAAGCAGTGAAGCTCTTTGCTAACACATACTTGGCACTGAGAGTAAGCTACTTCAACGAGTTGGATACATACGCCGAGGTGAAGGGACTTGATACCAAGGCCATCATCGAGGGCGTAGGTCTCGACCCACGCATCGGTACACATTATAATAATCCAAGTTTCGGCTATGGTGGCTATTGCCTCCCAAAGGACACCAAGCAGCTCTTGGCTAATTATGCCGATGTTCCCGAGAACCTCATCGAAGCTATTGTGGAAAGCAACCGCACACGCAAGGACTACATCGCCGATGCCGTGCTCCAGAAGGCTGGATATTACAACGAGAACAGCAGCTTTGATGCCAATAAGGAGCACAACTGTGTCATCGGTGTGTATCGTCTCACGATGAAGTCGAACTCCGACAACTTCCGCCAGAGTGCCATCCAAGGCATCATGAAGCGCATCAAGGCTAAGGGTGCAGAGGTCATCATCTACGAACCCACCCTCGAAGACGGCAGCACTTTCTTCGGCAGTAAGGTGGTGAACGACTTGGCAGCATTCAAGTCGCAGAGTCAGGCTATCATCGCCAATCGCTATGATGCTTGCCTGGATGAGGTAAAGGAGAAAGTTTACACACGCGACATTTTCAGAAGAGACTAAAGATATGGTACAGAACAATGTGAATTTGGAAGGTAAGGCGGTATTGGTAACGGGTGCTGCCGGTTTCATTGGCAGCAATTTAGTAAAACGACTCCTCCATGACGTGAAGAGCATTCATGTGATTGGTATCGATTCGATTACTGATTATTATGATGTCAACATCAAGTACGAGCGTTTGAAGGAGATAGAGGCAATCGCAGATTCGTTCAATTTGTGCGATTCGTGTTCAAAAAAATGGACTTTCATCCACGACTCCATTGCCAATCGCGATGCCATAGAGAAAATCTTCTCCGAGAACAAAATCTCCGTGGTAGTGAACCTTGCAGCTCAGGCTGGTGTACGCTACAGCATTACCAATCCAGATGCCTATGTGGAGAGCAACCTCATCGGTTTCTACAACCTCCTGGAGGCTTGCCGCCATCATGAGGTAGAGCACTTGGTATATGCCTCTTCTTCATCTGTGTATGGAAGTAATAAGAAGGTGCCGTACAGCACCGACGACAAGGTGGACAATCCCGTGAGCCTTTATGCCGCTACCAAGAAGAGCAATGAGTTGATGGCGCATGCCTACTCCAAACTCTATAATATCCCCAGTACGGGCCTTCGCTTCTTTACGGTTTACGGTCCAGCCGGTCGCCCAGACATGGCGTACTTTGGCTTCACCAACAAGCTCGTGAAAGGCGATACCATCAAGATATTCAACTACGGCAACTGTAAGCGCGATTTCACCTATATTGATGACATCGTAGAAGGTATCGTGCGAGTGATGCAGCATTCGCCAGAAAAGCAGAATGGCGAGGATGGTCTGCCGATACCCCCCTACAAGGTATATAATATAGGTAATAGCCATCCCGAGAACCTTTTGGAGTTTGTGAGCATTCTGCAAGAGGAACTGATTCGAGCAGGAGTATTGCCCGAGGATTACGATTTCGAGGCGCACAAGGAACTTGTGCCTATGCAGCCTGGCGATGTGCCTGTCACATACGCCGACACCACACCCTTGGAGGAGGACTTTGGCTACAGACCTGCCACGCCGCTGCGTGATGGCTTGCGTGCCTTTGCTGAGTGGTATAAGGAGTATTATCAATAGAGAAGCTGATGATGATTGTACAGAAGATATTCCGCAAGATAAAGTACCTGATAGAAACCACCGCTTATTCCCTGGAGCAGCAGGCTCGCAGGGCAGGAGTGACTATGGGCAGCGGCAATGAAATCATGAGCCGCTTCTGGAGCTCAGAGCCTTATCTGATAGAGATAGGCGACAACTGCCAAATTACCAACGGTGTAAAGTTTTTTACACATGGGGGGGTAAAGTGGCAAGGGGCATTGAGCCAAGGTTCGATTGCTTCGGCAAGGTGAAAATCGGAAGCAATGTATATATTGGCAACAATGCCCTCATCATGCCCGGTGTGTCATTGGGTGACAACATTCTGGTGGCTGCGGGAAGCGTAGTTACCAAATCATTTGCCGGCAATGTAGTCATTGGCGGCAATCCCGCTCATGTATTGTCTTCCATTGAAGACTACTACGACAAAAACAAAAAGTATAATATGAATACGAAAGGGATGAACCCATCCCAGAAGAAGGCAGTCCTTTTGGCTGCCGACGATAGGTGCTTCATCTCGAAATAAAACAAGGCAGGTGGATTGCCGGGGGCTTATTTATGAGCTACTTTTCTGCCTTCGGCATGAAGCCTGCCTATTATTCAGATTCACGGGTCACGTGCCTGTTCGTCTGACTTTTTTCTGCCCCTAGTTGTAACAAGTCAAAAATATGTCAACTGAAACATCAGATAATAACAAGCGTATAGCGAAGAACACGCTGTTGCTCTATTTCCGCATGCTCTTCATGATGGCGGTGACGCTCTACACGAGCCGCGTCATCCTGAACACCCTTGGCGTGGAGGACTACGGCATCTACAACGTGGTGGGCGGCATCGTGGCGATGTTCGGCTTCATCAACGGCTCCATGTCCTCCGCCACGCAGCGGTACATCACCTTCTCCCTGGGCAGGGGCGACAAGCAGCGGCTCTCCACGGTGTTCTCCACCTCGCTACAGATACACACGCTCATCGCTGGCATCATCGTGCTGCTCGGCGAGACCGTAGGTGTGTGGTTCCTCTACGAAAAGATGCAGATACCGGCAGAACGCATGGATGCCGCCTTCTGGGTGCTGCAATGCTCCATCGTCAGCTCTGTGGTCATGATAGTGAGCGTGCCTTACAACGCCTGCATTGTCGCCCATGAGCGTATGTCGGCGTTTGCCTATATCTCCATCCTGGAGGCAGTGCTGAAGCTCGTCATCGTCTATATGCTGGTGGTGTCGCCCTTCGACAAGCTCGTGGTCTATGCCGTGCTGATTTTCCTGGTGCAGGTGCTCATCCGTTTCTGCTACAGCATCTACTGCCACCGCCATTTCGAGGAGACCAAGTATAGGCGCGTGTGGGACAAGCCTCTCATGCGCGAGATGGCGGGCTTTGCCGGCTGGAACGTGTTTGGCAGCCTCTCCGCAATCTCCTTCGGTCAGGGGCTCAACATGCTGCTCAACGTGTTCTTCGGCCCCGTGGTGAACGCCGCCCGAGGCGTGGCGCTGCAGGTGCAGGGAGCCATCCAGCAGTTTGTGGGCAACTTCCAGACCGCCCTCAACCCTCAGATTACGAAGAACTACGCCAAGGGCGACCTCCCGGCGATGCACCTGCTGATGTTCCGCAGTGCCCGCTTCTCGTTCTTCCTGCTCTTCCTGCTCTCGCTGCCCGTCCTCTTCGAGGCTGAGTTGATATTGAAGATATGGCTGAAGACGGTGCCTGAGAACACCGTCACCTTCCTGCGCATCATCATCTGCACGTCGCTGATATACGCCATCGCCAACCCCATCCTTGTGGCCAACTCCGCCACGGGCAAGGTGCGCACCTACTATCTCGTCTGCGGCACCATGATGATGTCCATCCTGCCCATTTCCTATGTGGTGCTGCGGCTGGGATGCCCCGCCTACAGTGTCTTCCTGGTGCATTTCGTGGTGGAAGCACTCACGCAGGTGGCGCGTATGTTTCTGGTGAGGGGGCGGCTCCAGTTGCCCGTCAGGAAGTACCTCTCCAACGTATATCTCCCGATACTCTATGTGGTGTGTCTGTCGCCCATCCTGCCGATGGTGGCCTACAGGTGTGTGGAGGGCACCTACGCCCGCTTCTTCCTCGTGTCGCTGTCATCGGTCGCCTCCGTCGCCGTCTTCTCCCTCTATCTGGGGCTGACGAGGCATGAGAGGGAGTTTATTTTCTCCAAGATAAAATCACGTTTA
>CAVGLH010000170.1:0-4967 GCA_963630065.1 Bacteroides fragilis
ATCTACCACTCGCTCTCCAAATTCTATCATGGCATTGAAGAGGCTTACGGATTGGGCATTCTTCAAGTCATGCAGCGTGATGTCGGCTTCGCTGATGATGCCTTTGTCGAGGAGGAAGGCACGCATGGTGCCGGCAAGCAGGGGGTGGCGGGGGGTGAACCAGCGGTTGCCGGAAAGGATGGCGAGGTTGGTGAAGGAGGTGTCGGTGACGAGTCCGTTCTTCACGATGATGATGTCGTCGCAGGAACCCTTCTGCGCCAGCAGTTCGTTGAGCCTCGTGCGGTCGAGGCTCTTGAAGGAATAGTCGATGTTGTCGGCTGTCACTATCTTCAGACTGCGTATCTCTCGCATGGAGTAGGGGGCGTATTCCACCTTCTCCACGCCTTCCGCCCCATATACCACCCTCGCTTTGAAGAAGTCCATCTCCTCCCTTGGTTCCAGCAGGTTTTCCAGGCTGGGCATGGATTTCCCTGCAAGTTGTGGAAAGAAACGGCTTATAGTTCTTTCCATCCGTGCCTGGTGGTAGGACAGCCTTTCCGCCCTTCCTTCCTTTATCTTGATGGTTTCTACGAATCTTGGTTCCATTGTCTTTTTCTTATTTTATGTGAACGGCAGGTACATCTTCTGGATTACCTCCTCATACTCTTTCCGGCAGTCGCTCTTCGAGGTGATTCCTCCGCCAGCCTTGAATACCATTCCGTGTTCCCCCTGTTCAAGAAATCTTATCATGACGGCGGAGTTCATCTCCCCCTTGTCGTAAATGCCCATGATGCCCGTGTAGAATCCCCGCTCATAGGTCTCCGCCTGGTGGATAATCTGCATCGTCTTGTCCTTGGGGGCACCCGTGATGGAGCCGGCAGGGAGCTGCGCCTGGAGGATGTCGCCGATGTGCTGGCGGTAGTCGTCGGGGAGCTTGCCGCTGATTTCGGAACTGGTCTGCAGGATGTCGCCCTTGTTGGTGTGCAGCACGTCGATATACCGGTACCTGTCCACCTTCACTTCCGTCGCCACGCGGCTCAGGTCGTTGCGTATCAAGTCGACGATGGTGGCGTGTTCCGCAGCCTCCTTCTCGTCAGCCATGAGCACTTCTCCGGCATGGGGTGTCGAGGCATCCAGCGTTCCCTTCATGGGATAGGAGCAGATTCTTCCGTTCTTGATTCTCACGAATGTCTCGGGCGAGAAGCATACGAACCTTCCGTGGCTGCTTCCCCGAAGGTTCAGCATCAGCTTGTACTTGCCCTTGGCTTGCAGGAAAATGTCCCTGAGCGAAAGGTTGCACTCTACTGGGGCTTGGCAGGTGAGGTTGGTCAGATAGCTGTTGCCTGCCAAGATGTTCTTCCTCACGATTCCGAAACTTTCCCGGTAAGTCTTGAAAGGGGGTGGCGTTACCCTCCATTCCTTGAGCTGGGGCTGCGGTTGTTCGCAGAGGCTGCCGGCATTGGTGAGTCCCTCGAAGTCGTAGAGACATTCATGGGGATTGATTTCCGCCAGCCTCTTGATATATGCCTCTTTTCCAAGGTAGTCGATGACAAACAGAAATGCCTCGCCCTGGCTTGCCAATGTGTTGATTTTGTTCTGAATCTTCATTTGTCGTTTTGTCCTTGTCATTTCTTTTCCACAAGCCTATACGCCCTTCCTCTTTCCGACTCGATCATGAGGTTGCTGTTTCCCTCCACGATGGGTTTGAGGCGGCGGATGAGTGTGTAGAGGGTTTCGCTGGCATCGGGTTTCTTGGGCCACAGAGCCTCGCAAATCTCTTGCTTGGAGAGCTGGTGGCGGCGGTTCGTGAGGAACAGTTGCATCAGCTGGTGCTGCATCGGGGTGAATCGGATGGGCGTGTCGGTCTCCTTATGATAAAAGGTGTCGTCGGAAGAGGAGTAGGAGAGCGTGCCGAAGGATTCCCTTTCGGGAGCTTGGGGCTTTTCCAATCTTGTTTGAACGGCGTTCGAAGGGCATTCCAATGCCAAGGCGAGTTCCTCTTCCTTCTTTTTCCGGAGATAAACGACGGAGCCTGTCGCCCAGAGCATCGCCAGCAGGGATAGGGAGAGGGGCGTGCGCTGGTCGCTCATGCCCAGCACATCGAGCATCGAACAGCAGGCGTAGCCCTGCACATGGTTCTTGTCGAGGAGCATCGAACGGCTGGTGAGTTGTCCGTTCCTTTTCTCCTCCTCAGCATAGCAGAGGATGCTCGTTTGCCGGAGCAGGTGGTGGCTGAGATGGGAGCGGTAGCTCTGTATGGTGTCGGGGGTAATCCATTGGTCTTGCCGTTCCTGGATGGTGAGGGCGAGGGCGCGGTCCATGTCCTTGACGATGGCATATTGAGCCTTGCGATAGTTGCTCACGCTGGAGAATATCGCCGACATCGCCAGGACGGCGAAGATGATGATGGAATGATATGCTTTCAGTCTCATGATGATTCCTTGTTTGTAAGTTTTTGCAAAGATACTGCTTTTTGCCTGTAACACGGACGAATGGCGGTATAAAACTTGTTAATTGCATGATGTCAGCCTAATGTCAGCCAGTTTTTTCGTCCATGAAAGCCGTTCTTCTTACTTTTGCACGCAAAAAACAATGATGACTATGAGAGAAAGATTGTTTATTGTATTGATGATGTGCTGGATGGCTTCTTGTTTGGAAGCCTCGGCGCAAGAGAAGGAGCAGGAGACAGCCAAGGATTCCGTCGCCCTCGATGAGGTGGTGGTAAAGGCGGCGCGGGTGGTCAACAAGGCGGACGGCAAGCTGATATTCCCGAGCGAGGTGCAGAAGGAACATTCCCATTCGGGATTCTCCCTGTTGGGCAGTCTGATGCTCCCCAACATCCGTGTCGATGAGGCCAATCATTCCATAGCCGCCATCGACCAGAGGGGTAGCGTGCAGGTGCGCATCAACGGCATCATCGCCAATCTGCACGAGGTGCAAGCCCTCGACGTGGCTACGGTGACAAGCGTGGATTTCATCAACAATCCCGGTGTGAGGTACGGCAGGGACGTGGCTTATGTCATCGACATTCGCACCCGTCGCCCCTCTGTCGGCGGAAGCGTGGGCTTCGACTTCACCAATGCCCTCACCACCCTGCGTGGCACCAACGATGTCTATGCCTCCCTCCATCGGGGCAAGAGCCAGTTTCACCTCTTCTACGAGCAGAGCTACGCCGATTATCCTGCGAGCGATGTGCAGGAAGAGGCGCAATATCTGCTGAACGACGGCACGGAGTATTGCATCTCCCGAAATTCCCTGAGCGGCAAGACCAAGAACTTTGGCAATAGTTTGGAACTGAAGTATGCCCTTGCCGACACGGCTTCGTATGTCTTCCAAACCACCCTTTCCGCTTCTTTCACCAACCAGCCACGCACGTTTGCCGAGCAGATGGTGAGGGAGTCGGGAGGCTCTGAGAGTATCGTACACAGCAATGGGAAGAGCCGCGACTTCACCCCCTCGCTCGACCTGTATTTCTTCCGCCGTCTGGGCAAGCACCAGTCTTTGACGGCGGATGTGCTCGGCACGTATATCCGCACGAAGAGCGACAGTTATGACGACGAGGGTACGCCCTATGCCTATCGGGTGGATGGCGACACCTATTCCTTGATAGGCGAGGCCATCTACGAGAACCGTCTGAAGCCCTTCACTTTCTCGGCTGGCATAGACTGGAACTGGAAGTATATGAGCAATGTGTATAGTGGCGACGCCCAGAGCGAGAATGCCATCCATTCCTCGGGCATCTATGGGTTCGTGCAGGTGAAGGGAAAGGTGGCGAAGTTGAGCTATGTGGCAGGGATGGGACTGAGCAACCGGCGTTATCGCCAGGGCACCAGCCGATACAGCTTTTGGTTGGCTCGCCCGAAGGTCACCCTGGCTTATTCCCTGTCCGATGCCTGGCAGTTGCGCTATGATTTCGAACTCAGCCAGCACGTCTCCCAAGTAGCCATGATTTCCGATGTACGCATTCGGCAGAACAGCATGGAGTGGAAGGTGGGCAATCCTTCGCTCAAGCCCAACAGCCAGTATGAGCAGTCGCTAACACTCTCCTATAGCAAGCCCCGATTCGACAACGAGGTAATCGTGGACTATCGCATCAACCGCAACTGCAACCTGGCGAAATATACCCGCACCGCCGATGACCAGTTTCTCTACACCCAGGCCAACCAGCCCCATTGCAACCTCTTGTATGCCATGGAGTCTGCCCGCTATGAAATCATCCCCGACCATCTCACCTTTGCCGTGCAAGCCAGCGTGAACCGCTTCTTTAACAAGGGCGACGACTACAACCATTGCTACACGGGATATTGCTACGGCGGAGGCTTGCGCGGCTATTGGGGCAAGTGGTCGGTGGCATTGTATGCCGACAATGGCTGGCACTTCATGGAGGGCGAGAACATAGGCCATCAGGCAGCCAATATCCAAGGTTCCGTGGGCTGTAGGCTGGGCAATTTCGACCTGAATCTCTATGTGCAGAATCCCTTCATGGATTATCAGACGCAGAGGGCGGAGATAGTCAACGCCCTGGTGCGGAAGCAAGTGGCTTACCGCAACCGGGCGATGGGCAACCTGGTGCAGCTGAGCGTAGCGTGGCGCATCAACTGCGGCAAGGAGTGGCGCAAGATACAGCAGAGCATCAAGAACAAGGAACGGGAGACGGGGATATTGAAGTAGGAAATTTATGTAGTGACTTCAATGCCAAAATCGTCTGCCAGAGATAGTTAGACTGTCTTACTTGGACAGTCTGACTGTCTTACGCAGACAGGCTTCTCAAGTGCAGATGATTTATTGGCTTGCCTTCTCAGATTGGGTGAGTCTCCTGTCATATTTTTGACCGCACACCGCACATAAACTGTGTAACTTGTTGTAGTATAGCTTGCTATAGCAGTGCTGTGTGCCTTTTACACCGCACGGAGACCGCACGCTACCGCACAAAAATGAGGACGTGTGGTTACTGTGCGGTCTTCGTGCGGTATTAGAATATGACCGCA
>CAVGLH010000171.1:0-4932 GCA_963630065.1 Bacteroides fragilis
ACGGCGAAGTTGAGCGAGATGATGAGGTAGGTGTTGTGTTCCGGGGTCGGGTTCTCGCCGATGTACAGTCCTCCGAACAGCTCCTCAAACCGGTCTGCCATGTTCACGTCGTAGTACTGCTTGAGCATGGAGAGGGTGAGGCTCTTGCCGAAACGGCGAGGGCGGATGAAGAAAAAGAACTTGTTTGAGTCTTCTATTTCTTCGATAAACGCAGTCTTGTCAACATAGTAACAATCATCCCTTCTTACGGTAACGAAGTTCATCATTCCGTAAGGGATGCGCTTGCGATAAATGCGGTTGCGTTTGGCAAGTCTTCTTTTTGTAGCGTCGCTGACCATATTGTAATCTCCTATTATTTGTTCTGGCGCAAAGTTAGCATAAATATTTGGAATAAGCAAGGAAATGAAAGAAAAACACATCTTTTGTTGTCTCGTTTACACTATATTCGAAAAACTTTTATTATCTTTGTAGCCGAATCGCTGGTAGCGATTAAAAAGATACAATATAACAATTAATAATTACCAAACCTATCAGTAATGAAGAGACTAGTTTCAGCAGTAATCCTTTCCGCCGCCCTGGCGATGCCCGCGGTGGCGCAGAAGAACGTGAAGACCTTGAGCAATGGCTATCCATTCACTCAAGTGCCCTTCACCAGTGTTAAGATTTCCCCCAATACTTTCTGGGGCGCCCGGTTGAAGGCAGCCCGAGAGGTGACGGTGCCCTTGGCTTTCAGCAAGTGCGAGAGCGAGCACCGCTACAAGAATTTCGAGATGGCTGCCTATACCTTGCAGCATCCCGGCCACGAGGGCTTGGACACCAAGGAGTGGGACGTGAGCAAATTTATGGGCTTCTCCTTCGACGACACCGATGTGTACAAGACCATCGAGGGGGCCAGCTATATCCTCCAGACCTATCCCGACAAGAAGATGGTGGCTTACATCGACAGTGTGCTCAATGTGGTCGGTGCAGCGCAGGAGCCTGACGGCTATCTCTATACCGCCCGCACCATCAACCCCAAGCATCCGCATGGCTGGTCGGGCGACACGCGGTGGAGCAAGGTGGAGGTGTTGAGCCATGAGCTTTACAACCTCGGCCATATGGTGGATGCCGCCTGCGCCCATTACCAGGCCACGGGCAGTACCAAGTTTCTGAATATCGCCAAGCGTTATGCCGACTGCGTCATCAAGGAGGTTGGCCCCAATGCCGGGCAGCACAAGGTGGTGCCCGGACACCAGATAGCCGAGATGGCCTTGGCCCGTCTCTACACCCTGACAGGAGAAAAGAAGTATCTCGACCAGGCCAAGTATTTCCTCGATGCCCGTGGCACCACTTCCATCCACGACGTCTACTCTCAGAGCGACAAGCCTATCCTGAAGCAGACCGAGGCTTGGGGACATGCCGTGCGCGCCGGCTATATGTATGCCGGTATCGCCGATGTGGCTGCCTTGACCCAGGATTCTGATTATATCAAGACCATCGACCGCATCTGGAACAACATTGTTTCCAAGAAGTATTACTTGACGGGCGGCGTGGGCGCCCGTCATGCCGGCGAGGCTTTCGGAGCCGACTATGAGTTGCCCAACATGACTGCCTACAACGAGACTTGCGCTGCCATCGCCCAGGTTTATCTCAACGAGCGCATGTTCCTGCTCCATGGCGAGAGCAAGTATATCGACTGCCTGGAGCGCACATTATATAATGGTGTCATCTCGGGCATGAGCATGGACGGCGGCCGTTTCTTCTATCCCAACCCCTTGTCGAGCGACGGCAAGTATAAGTTTAATGCCGATGGCAACACCACCCGCCAGCCTTGGTTCGGCTGTGCCTGCTGCCCCAGCAACCTGAGCCGCTTCATCCCCTCCCTTCCCGGTTATCTCTATGGCGTGAAGGACAACAACATCTATGTGAACCTCTTTGCCGGCAACACCTCCACCATCAAGGTGCAGGGCAAGGACGTAGTCTTGGAAGAGACTACCGAATATCCTTGGAACGGCGACATCAAGATTGTGGTGAAGAAGATCGGCGTGAAGAACGCCAACCTCTTGGTCCGCATCCCCGGATGGGTTCGCAACCAGGTGGTGCCCAGCGACCTCTACAAATACAGCGATGCTGAAAAGCCTGCCTATAGCGTGACCGTGAACGGCAAGGCGGTTGAGGCAGACCTCGATGCCAACAAGGGTTATCTGCCTGTGCAGAATATCAGGAAGGGCGATGTAGTCCGCATCCATTTCGATATGCCCGTCCGCACCGTCGTAGCCAACAAGAAGGTGGCTGACGACAAGGGCAAGGTGGCCGTGGAGCGTGGTCCGCTGGTGTATTGCGCCGAGGCTGTAGACAACAGCAACGAGCCTGTGCTCCGTGCCGTGATGGCCAAGAAGCCCGCTTTCTCGCTCGTAGACAACTACAGCATCCAGAATACCGAGACCAAGGGTGCTCCCGCCTTTGCCGTGAAGGCTATCAAGACCGATGTCCAGATTTTGGAAGAAGGAGCCAATGGCGTATCCGTCAAGAATGATGTCTTGACCTTGATTCCTTACTATGCCTGGAACCATCGCGGTGCCAACCAGATGAACGTGTGGTTCATCCAAAGCTTGAGCTTGTTGGACAAGTAATGAATTTTGAGCTAATGAAGAAATTGATATTGATAATAGGCTTGGTGCTTTCATCGGTAGTGGTGGAAGCTCAAGCCTCTTTTGCGCCTTTCCCCAAGGCAAAGGACAACTATTGGCGCAAGCAGGTGCCCGCCGGGATGCGCAAGGATTATATCCATTTGGGAGATTCTTGTCTGGGCAAGTCGTGGGAGGCGATACCCGACGAACTGTTTGCCGAGTTTCGTACCAACGGCAACCGTACCAATTATGAGGCGGCCAGCTTCGGCATCCGCAGACAGTTTGCCTGTCTTGTGATGGCGGAAATCATGCAGCATAAGGGTAAGTTCTTGCCAGCCATCCGCAAGGGTTTGCATTATTTCATGGAGAAGGAGCCTTGGTGGGGCATCCCCGCCCACTATCCGAAGGCGAAGCCCGAAAGGGACATCCAGCCCGTAGACCTCTTCAATGCCGAGACGGCAAGTATGCTGGCTTGGACGCTCTATATGCTCGAAGATGAAATAGACAAGAAGGAAAAAGGGCTTTCGAATGCCGTTAGAACGGAGATAGAACGCCGTTTTCTCAATCCCACCCTGTATGAGAAACAGGGCTGGAAATACAATGCCAACAACTGGAATACTTGGATAACGAGCAACTGGCTAGAGACGACACTCATCTGCGAGCAGGACACCGCCAAGCTGTCGCAGGCAATGGAGGGCGTGAAGCAAGACTTGCGCCTCTTTCTCAAGGGCTATCCCGACGATGGCGCTTGTGAGGAAGGTGTGGCTTACTGGGATAGGGCGGGTGCCTCATTCTTCGAGTCGCTCTATTTTCTGGATAAGGCGGATGTAGCCTTGCCATTGTCGGAAAAGGAGAAAGAAAAGGTGCATCGCATGGGCTCGTTCTTGCCCACCATGCACATCCACGACCTCCACTTCGTAAACTATTCGGATGCCGCTGCGGTCTGCATCCCCAACATCAACATCTTGTTCCCCTTCGGAGCCTATGAGAAGGATGAGAAGATGATGCAACTGGCTGCCTATACCGGACAGAAGTATGACTATCTCCGCAAGCCATCGACGCTGTTTTTGCTGTCGGGCAATTATCCAGTGCTGGGCAGGGAGTTGATGCTCCTCTCCATGCTGCCCCAATATTGCGGGACACCAGCGGAGCAGCCACGGACAGAGGATGCTTTCCTGGCAGAATCTCAAATCTTGGTGACAAGTAACGCCGATTGGTTTGTCTCGATGAAGGGAGGCCATAATGCCGAGAGCCACAACCACAACGACATCGGCAACTTTGTGATTTACTATCAGAACCAGCCCGTTGTCATCGACCTGGGGCGGGATACCTATACCTCGAAGTCGTTCAGCAATGAGCGTTTCACCCTGCTGAATTGCCGGTCGGCCTACCACAACGTTCCGATAATCAATGGGTATGAGCAGAAAGACGGCAAGCAATACCGGGCCGTCAACGCCCAGCACAGCAGCCGCAATGCTGGCAAGGGCTTGCTTTCCATCACAAGCCTTGATATAGAGAAGGCTTATCCTGCCGAGGCACAAGTGCAGAAGTGGCAAAGGTCGTTGACATTGGATGGCATCAATAACCAAGTGGAGGTAACGGATAGCTTTGCCTTCCAAAGAACCGATGCCCCTACCGAAATCATCTTGATGACATACGGCGAGCCTCGCCTTGCTGCTGATGGTGCAGTGCTTTTAGTAGATGGCAAGGTAAGACTGTCTATTCCCAAAGGTCTTGTGGAAACTTCTTGGGAGAAAGTAGAGATGCCCGATGGCATCATGAAGGAACAATGGGGCGATAATGTATATCGCATCCATATCAAGCTAGGAAAATATGTATACGATGGTAAGATAAAATATGTTTTCTCCCCTTTCTGAAAATGATTATGTACTGACGAAAGTTCTATTCTGCTCAGTATTATTTTTGCATCAACTAAAGTATAAAATGAACAAGATAAAGTGTATATTTATAATTATCTTGGTTTTGCTAGTTTCTTGTAGCGGAAACAAATCCATAGACCAACAAATATCTAGGGCGGATAGCTTGATGGAAGCTAGTTCTGATTCATCCCTAGTTGCTCTAGGTATGCTTGATAGTTTAAAAGTGCACAATCCCGATATGAGCAAAGCGCAGCAGATGCATTTTGATTTGATTTATGCCAAGGGTATGAACAAGGGCTTTGTGTATTTCACCACGGATAGCGTGATGAAGCAAGTCGTAGCCTATTACGATAAGCATGGTTCTGCCAATGAGCGTATGCTTGCTTATTATTTTCAGAGAAACAGGATGAAAATTCTCTCTGTACAGATTTATTGTAGTAAAA
>CAVGLH010000172.1:0-4913 GCA_963630065.1 Bacteroides fragilis
TCAGGGAGAGCGCTGCGAGACCCAATATGATGATATTGATATTCTTTTTCATTGCTACGATATTATTTGTTTTGTTTGCGCTGGGCTGCACTGGCGTACTGCTCCAACTCGGCAACAGCCTCTTCGTTGAGCTCGTCCTCGAACTTCAACGGTGTCAATTTCTCCTGCAACCACTGGAACACGGCAAACAGGGCAGGCACCACGAAGAGCTGCACCAAGGTACCGATCAACATACCGCCCACGGCGGCTGCACCCAGGGTCTGGTTTCCGTTCTTGCCCACACCAGAGGCGAACATCAACGGCAACAGACCGATGATCATAGCCAGAGAGGTCATCAGGATAGGACGGAGACGTGCTCCGGCACCCAGGATGGCAGAGTACTTGATCGCCATACCCGTGCGGCGGCGCTCCAGGGCGAACTGCACAATCAAGATGGCGTTCTTTGCCAACAGACCGATCAACATGATGAGCGAGATCTGCATATAGATGTCGTTGGAGTGACCGAAGATATTGGTGAAGATGAACGCACCCGCCAAACCGAACGGAATGGACAACACTACGGACAACGGCAGGATGTAACTCTCGTACTGGGCACTCAGAATCAAGTATACGAACACGATACAGAGTGCGAAGATCAGACCGGTGGAGTTGCTGGACTCGGCCTCCGAACGGGTCAGACCCGAATACTCGTAGCCATAGCCCTCGGGCAAGGTCTCCTTAGCCACCTCGGCAATCGCCTTCATACCGTCACCAGATGAGTAGCCGCTGTTGGTGGCGACAGACACATCCATAGAGGTAAAGAGGTTGAAACGGGTGATGTTGGAAGGACCGTATACCTTTCTCAAGGTAACGAACTCACTCACGGGGCTCATCGTTCCGTCGCTACAACGCACATAGATCTTGCTCAGGTCATCGGGGCGCATACGGCTCTCGGGACCAGCCTGGATCATCACACGGTAGAGCTTACCGTAGGCATTGAAGTTGGATGCGTAGAGACCACCGAGGTAACCCTGCATCACGGTCAGGACTGAAGAGGGAGAGATACCCGCCTGCTTGGTCTTTGACACGTCCACATCCACCATATACTGGGGATAGTTAGGGTTGTACTGGGTCTGTGCGGTCTGGATCTCAGGACGCTTGTTCAACTCGGCAAGGAACTTCTTCACATTGGTGTAGAAGGTGTTCAGGTTACCGCCCGTCTTGTCCTGCATGGTCATGGTAATACCGCTCTGTGCGGAGAAACCGGAGATCATAGGCGGAGCGAAGGCGAGCACCTGCGCATCCTTGATGGTGGCAGTCTGCTTGTAGATCATACCCAATACGGAGGAGTACTCCATCGGGTTGACAAACAACGCCTCGATGCCGCCGCCCGTGCAGGCAGCCTTGATGCGGTGGAAGAATCCACCCGGACGCTCCTCGAAAGGCTTCAGCTTGATGATGACGGTACCCTGGTTGGAACCGGCACCACCGATGAAGCTATAACCCATGATGGCCTCACGACGCTGGATGGCGGGGTTCTTGGCGAGCATGTTGTCTATCTGCTTCACGATGGTGGCAGTGCGCTGCTGGGAGGTACCCGGGGCTGTAGAAACACAGGCAAACAAGGTACCCGTATCCTCGTCAGGCACAAGACCTGTCTTGGTGGTTCCCATCAGGACCACCAGTGCCACGATACCAGCGGTAACAAGACCTGCGGCAATGATTCCGTGGTTGATGACCCACTTCACGCCACCTTTATATTTATTTGTAATCTTCTCAAACTGATAGTTGAAACCTGCATGGAAGCGGTCGATGAACGACATCTTCTTCTCGTGTCCCTCCTCGTGGGGCTTCAAGAGCATGGCACAGAGGGCTGGAGACAGGGTCAACGCGTTGACGGCGGAGATGACGATGGACACAGCCATGGTCACACCGAACTCACGGTAGAAGTAACCTGACGTACCACCGATGAACGACACAGGAACGAACACGGCAGACATCACCAGCGTGATGGAGATGATGGCACCAGAAATCTCGTTCATGGCATCGATGGAAGCGGTGAGCGCACTCTTGTAGCCCTGGTCCAACTTGGCATGGACAGCCTCCACCACCACGATGGCATCATCCACCACAATGGCAATGGCAAGCAAGAGGGCGGACAGCGTCAGCAGGTTGATGGAGAATCCGAAGATCCACAGGAAGAAGAACGCACCGATCAAAGCCACCGGCACGGCAATCATAGGAATCAATGTGGAACGGAAGTCCTGCAAGAAGATATACACCACAATGAACACCAGCACGAGGGTGATGACCAGGGTGAAGATAACCTCCTCGATAGAGGCGAACAAGAACTCAGTGATATCCTGCTCGATGGTATATTCCAAACCTGGAGGGAAGTTCTTCTGCAACTCGTTCAACTCCTTCTTCACGTCGCTGGCAATCTGGGTAGCGTTGGAGCCGGCAATCTGCTGCACCATACCCATCACGGCAGGCTGGCCATTGTTGAGCAAGTTCACATTGTACTGCAAACCACCCAATTCCACCTTGGCCACATCACCGAGGCGAAGGGTCTGGCCCGATGTATTGCTCTTGATGAGAATGTTCTCATATTCCGTAGGAGTCTTCAAGCGGCCCTTGTAACGCAAGGTATATTCATACTGCATGTCAGAAGTCTCACCAAAGCTACCAGGGGCAGCCTCAATATTCTGCTCTGCCAAGGCAGCAGAGATGTCGGAAGGAATCAGTCCGTACTCCTTCATCTTCTCCGGCTTCAGCCAGATACGCATGGAGTAGTTACGGGTGGAAGGGCTTTGCACATCACCCACACCGTTGATACGCTTCAACTGGGGGATGACGTTGATGAGGGCATAGTTGGTCACGAACTCATCGTCGTAGCGACCGTCCTCGGATGTCAGAGAGAACATGATCACGTTGGAGCTCTGACGCTTGGTCACGGTCACACCCACCTTGGTCACCTCGGCGGGGAGCAATGCCTGTGCCTGCGACACACGGTTCTGCACGTTCACAGCAGCCATATCAGGGTCGGAACCCTGCTTGAAGTAGACAGTGATGCTGGCGTAACCCGAGTTGGATGCGGAGGAAGTCATGTAGGTCATGTTCTCCACACCGTTGATACTCTCCTCCAAGGGAGCGATGACGGAGTTCAACACCGTCTGGGCATCAGCACCGGTATAGGTGGTGGACACCGAGATGGTAGGCGGCGCGATATTAGGATACTGCTCCACAGGCAGCGATATCAAGCCGATGGTACCCAGCAAGACGAAGAAGATGGAGACCACCGTCGAAAGTACCGGGCGCTTTATAAAGTTTGTAAATGACATAATCGATTTAATTTATAATTACTTTTTCCCGCTCATGGCGTTGGCGAACTCATGGGCATTGTCCTGGGTCTCTGCCAGCTTGGCTGCCTCGGCAATCTTCTGGTTGTAACGGTCCACGGTGATGGGCTTGATCTGCTGACCGTCGGTCAACTTGGTGATGCCCTTCACCACGATGCGGTCGCCTACGCTCAGGCCAGAGGTCACGATGTAGTTCTTGCCGTCATCCTGTGGGTTCACCTTGATTTCGGTATACTTCACCTTGCTGTCCTTGGTCACCACGTATACGAAGATCTTGTCCTGCACCTGTGAGCAAGCCTCCTGTGGAATCACGATGGCACTGTTCTGGTCGTTGGGAACGATGATGGAACCTGCGCCGCCGCTCTTCAGCAGTTTGTCGGGGTTGGAGAAGTGGGCGATGAGGGAGATGGCTCCTGTGGTGGCGTCGATGACACCGCTCATCTTCACCACCTTTCCGGGATGGTTATAGATGGTACCGTCTGCCAGTTGCAGCTTCACTGCGGGGAAAGCGGCGATGGCTGCCTGCACTCCGCCATTGGTCTTGCTCATTTTCAGGATCTGCGACTCAGACACAGAGAAGAACACCTCCATGGTGCTGATGTTGGACACCGTGGTCAATGCCTGGCCCGATGCGCTCACCAGAGCACCCACCTTGAAGGGAAGGCTGCCGATGACACCGGCTGCAGGGCTCTTCACCGAGCACCAGGCAAGCTGCTCCTTGGCGGAAGCCAGCGAAGCCTCAGCCTGAGCCACCTGTGCCTGAGCAGTAGCCAGGGAATTGGCGGCTGTGGAAAGCTCATACTCACCGATAATCTTGCTGTCATACAACTTCTTGTTGTTCTGGTAGGTCAGCTTCGCGGTGTTCATCTGCGCCTTCGCCGTGTTCACAGCGGCAGCTGCAGAGCGCACGGCTGCCTGGTAAGTCTCGCTGTCGATGGAGAACAGGAGCTGGCCGGGAGCCACGGTCTCACCCTCGTGCACGTACACCTTCGTGATAAAACCAGAAACCTTGGGACGCACCTCCACGTCCTGGATACCCTTGATGGTAGCAGGATAGGTGGTCTGCAATGCGGCGTTGGAAGTACCGATTGTACTCACGGCGAACTCGTCGTCGGAGAAGTTGGGCAGTCCGCCCTTCTTACTTCCACCACATGATGTCAAAGTTGCCAAAGCCATGACAGCTGCAACAAACAAAACGTTTTTAATTTTCATACCTATTTTTTATATTATATTATAGTAATCTCAAACAATCGTCAAGGAAACTTAAAACGCCTTTCAAGTTTTCTAAGGCAGTGCAAAAGTACTAATAATATGGGGAAATTGTCTATAAGTGTTCCAATATTTAACAAAAATTGTTCTGTCAGAAAAGTTTTCTTTACATTCTTAAACAATAAGAAATGGCCGTTTCCTAACATAAGAAGCACCTACTTATCCTTGAAAAATGTGTAGCATTTAGAGTAATTATTTGCATATCTGCGCTTCTTTTAGTACTTTTGCAATAAGTTTTGTTGGTTGAACCAATGACTCGTCAAATAATAAAAAGAATGAAAAGAAGTACAAGATTATATATTATGG
>CAVGLH010000173.1:0-4852 GCA_963630065.1 Bacteroides fragilis
GAAAAGGCAATCATAGGAGGTACGGCGCCCCCGCCGTACCACTCAAGCAAGGATTCCCCCCGCCGTACCACTCGGGCAATTACTAAAACAGCTTGTACGCCCGGCCTATCATCTGATGCTTGTGCACGAGTTGCTGCCCCTTCGAAGTGCGCACGAGATAGTAGCGGCAGTCCTTGCAGCCACAGCGCTTGCAGCAAACGATGGGAATCACGTAGCGCAGGGTATCGAGGCGGATGGTGTCGCCCGGCAACTTCTCTATCCTGCCGATGTAGCAGAATTGCGTAGTCATACGGTGCCTATGGTTCTTCAGCTGAACGGCAACGGAATCGGCAAACACGACTATCTCGCCGCGCGAAAAATTGTCGCAGTCCATCCTATTCACTATCACCCGGTTGCCCTCCTCCAGCTGGGGAGGGAGCCCGCCTGAGGGCACCGAGAAGACAGTGAAAGCAAAGGTGCGCACGCCCCATGCCAGGAGCAACGACAGCCCCAGTGCGAGGATGAATTTGACTGCTGCTTTCAATAAATTCCCTACTTGATATTGTCCACGAAATTGAACAAGCGGTTCCAGCGGATGCCCGAGAAGCCCGGATGGTCGGGGCTGTGACTCCACCAGATGAAGATGGGCTTGCCCACGATGTGGTCTTCGGGCACAAAGCCCCAGTAGCGCGAGTCGGCCGAGTTGTGGCGGTTGTCGCCCATCATCCAGTAGTAGTCGAGCTTGAAGGTGTAGCTCTTGGCCAGCTTGCCGTTGATGAAGATATTGCCCTGGCTGTCTACCTTCAGGTCGTTGCCCTCATACACCTTGATGCAACGCTCGTAGATGGGCAGGTTCTTCAGCGTGAGGGCTATCGACTTGCCCTTCTTCGGAATCCAAACGGGGCCGTAGTTGTCGCGCGTCCAGCCGGTGTAGGCGTTGAGCGGATAGAGGTCGCCGTAGGTGGCGTCGGTGTTCACGCTGATGCTCTCCACCAGGGCCTTGTCGGCCTTCAGGGCATTGTAGGCGGCCTTGGTGAGGGGAATCACGCCGCCCTGGTTGTACATCAGGAGGTCTTCGTTGGTGATGCCCAGCTGGTCGGCCAGGTCGACGGGGAACTCGCCCTTGAGCTTCATTTTATAGGTATACTGCACGTTGTCGGGCTCCTTGTTGGCCTTGCCGTCGAGGTATACGATGCGGTTCTTGATTTGCAGGGTCTGTCCGGGCAGTCCCACGCAACGCTTCACATAGTTCTCGCGGCGGTCGGTGGGGCGGCTGATGATGTCGCCATACTCGCCCGGCATGCTCTGTATGTAGTTTCGGCCCGCAGCATAAACCTTGTCGAAATAGCGGCGCTGCTCCAGGGGGTTGAGCGTGCGCACGTCTTGCTGCTGGCCGTTCTGGTCCAAGAGCTGGTCGCCGATGGCGTACACCATCTGGTAGTAGTCGTTGGCGGCGTATCGCTCCTCGTTCACCAGCGTGTCGCCGGCGGGGTAGTTGAACACCACGATGTCGTTGAGCTTCACGTCGCCCAGTCCCTTCACGCGGCGGTAGTCCCAGTGGGGCCACTCGATGTAGCTCTTCACGTTCACCAGCGGCAGGGTGTGCTGGGTGAGGGGCATGGTGAGCGGGGTCTGCGGGATGCGGGGGCCGTAGCTCACCTTGCTCACGAAGAGGTAGTCGCCCGTGAGGAGTGATTTCTCCAGCGAGGAGGACGGGATTACATAGTTCTGGAAGAAGAAGAGGTTGATGAAATACACGGCCACGAGGGCGAACACCAGAGCGTCCACCCAGCTCATGATGAAGCGCACGGGGCCTTCCTCGTCCTTCCACCACTGCCAGCGTATCTTCTTGGTGATGTAGACATCATAGATGAAGGGCACCACGATGAGCCCCCACCAGCTCTCCACCCAGAGGAGAAAGGCAAGGTAGAGGACGGTGACGATGGCAAACTTGGTCCACTGCACCTTCATGTTGAGCTTTTGTTTCTGCTTGTCGATCATTGTCTTGCTTAAAACTTAAATAAATCAGAAGTTGTGAGAAGACCGCTGTGGTTGGCGGTGAACTCTGCGGCCAATACTGCGCCCAGGGCGAATCCCTTGCGCGAGTGGGCGCTGTGCTCGATGGTTATCATGTCGGCCTCGGAGTCGTACATCACGGCATGGATGCCGGGCACCTCGCCGTCGCGCACACAGTTGATCACCAGGTCCTCGTCCTTGATGTCCTGGTCGCCCTCGTCGTGGTGGCCGTCCTCAGTCCAGTAGGTCACGCCGCGCTTCCAGTCTTTCTTTCGGTCGATGTTGTCGATGATTTCCTCGGCCAGGGTGATGGCGGTGCCGCTGGGAGCGTCGAGCTTATGCACATGGTGGGTCTCCTGCATGCATACGGAGTACTGCGGGAATCCGTTCATAATCTTGGCCAGGTAGCGGTTCACGGCCGAGAAGATGGCCACGCCGATGCTGAAGTTGGAGGCCCAGAAGAGCGTCTGCTTGCCGTCGGCGCAGAGCTTCTCCACCTCTTCCTTGTGGTCCTTCATCCAGCCCGTGGAGCCAGAAACCACCTTCACGTTGTGGGCGAAAGCCTTCAGATAGTTGCCGTAGGCGGCGGTGGGGTTGGTAAACTCAATAGCGACATCGGCCGAGCAGAACTCGGGGCTGTCGATGTCCTCGGGGTTGTTCACGTCGATCTTACACACGATTTCGTGGCCACGCTGCAGGGCGATCTCCTCGATCATGTGCCCCATCTTGCCGTAGCCAATCAAAGCAATTTTCATCTTTATCTATGTTTTTTATTTATTCTTTTCGGCAAAAATAAACATTTTTCTCCAAAAAACCTACTTATTATCATAATAAATAGAAAATTTTGGTTATTTTTGCAGAGATTTAGGGCAAAAGGGGGATTTCCCCCTGACTTTCAGCCCTCACAACAGATTATTAATGTCGGGAAAAGAAGATTCCCCTATCAAGCAAAAGCAATATGGACAAATACGTTTTCGAGACAAAGATGGAGGTGCGCGACTATGAGTGCGACATCGAGGGCATTGTGAACAACGCCAACTACCTCCACTATATGGAGCACACCCGCCACCTCTTCCTGCAGAAGTGCGGCCTCAGCTTCGCCGAGATGCACAGCCGGGGCGTGGATGCCGTGGTGGCGAGGATGAACCTGCAATACAAGGTGCCGCTGCGCTGCGACGACGAGTTTATCTCCCGCCTGTGGATAGAGAAGCAGAACGTGCGCTACGTGTTCCACCAAGACATCTTCCGCGCCAGCGACGAGGCCCTCTGCCTCAGGGCCAAGGTGGAGCTGGTGTGCCTCATCGACGGCAAGCTGGCCGTGAGCGAGGAATACGACAAGGCATTCGAGGCGTACTTTTCGAACAAAGAATAGCATGGAGCAATTACTTCACTACGTGTGGAAACACAAGCTCTTCCCGCTCGCCCCACTCCACACCACCTGGAACCAGGAGGTGGAGGTGATAGACCCCGGCCTGCACAACCGCAACGCCGGGCCCGACTTCTTCAACGCCAAGCTGAAGCTGAACGGCACTCTGTGGGTGGGCAACGTGGAGATACACGACCGGGCGAGCGACTGGTATCTGCACGGCCACGACCGCGACGCAAGATACGACAACGTGATACTCCATGTGTGCGGCACCATCGACGCGGAGGCCAAGAACTCCAAGGGCGAGCCCCTCGTGCAGATGCAGCTCGACATCCCCGACCACGTGATGCGCCACTACCAGGAGCTCCTCTCCATCGACCAATATCCCCCCTGCTACCAAATCATCCCCCAGCTCACGCGGCTCACCGTGCACAGCTGGATGAGCGCCCTGCAAACGGAGCGGCTCTCGCAGAAGACGGAGGCCATCGAGCAGAGGGTAAGCCGGTGCAACGGCGACTGGGAGAACGCCTATTTTGTTACATTGGCCCGCAACTACGGCTTCGGCATCAACGGCGACGCCTTCGAGCAGTGGGCACTGAACCTGCCTCTCAGAGCCGCAGACCACCATCGCGACGACCTCTTCCAGATAGAGGCCATCTTCCTGGGCCAGGCGGGACTGCTGGAGCTCAATACCATTCCCGAACGCTACCAGAAGGATGCCCTGAACGACGGCTATTTCTCCCGTCTGCGGAACGAGTATCTCTATCTGGCTCACAAGTTCTCGATGCAGCCGATGGACCATAAACTGTGGCGTTTCCTGCGCCTGCGCCCCCAGAACTTCCCCCACATCCGCATCTCGCAACTGGCTAGCCTCTACTATCAACGCAGGGCCAGTCTCAGCCAGTTGCTGGAGGCCAAGACGGTGAAGGATGCCAAGGCCGTGCTGGCCACCAGCGTAACGGAGTATTGGGAGACCCACTACACCTTCGGCAGCACGAGCTGCAAGAACGAGAAGCACCTCTCCCCTTTCTCGCTCAACCTGCTCATCATCAACACCGTGGCGCCCATCCTCTTCGCCTACGGCAGGCACCGGGGCGAAGAGAAATACTGCGACCGCGCCTTCGACTTCCTGGAGGAGCTGAAGGCCGAGAACAACCACATCGTAAGGATGTGGAAGATGTGCGGACTGGAAGTGGCTACCGCCGGCGACAGCCAAGCCCTCATCCAGCTCAAGAAGGAGTACTGCGACAAGAAGGAATGCCTCCGCTGTCGAATCGGATATGAATACCTCAAGAGGAAGTGAAGAGGGAAGAGTGAAGAAACAAAGTTCGGCGGCCGAAGGGAAAGCCAATTCTATAGCTTTTCGGGGCGTCAGCCAATTAAACATTAAACATTAAGTGACGATAAAAAAATGGCTTGGTACAGCGAGGGCGCTTGGAGCTAACTTGCTTGAGTGGTACAGCGAGGGCGCTGTACCTCCTACAGTTACCC
>CAVGLH010000174.1:0-4801 GCA_963630065.1 Bacteroides fragilis
AGAATCAGAAGTCATACAGCAACACCTTCTTCTTCTCTGAGCCAACCAACAAGTACTTCGACTCATGGAGCACCCTCGTGGGCAGCGACGGCTACACCCCCGTATCAGGCAGCCCTTTGCTCGGCGCGGCAAGCTTCACGGGCTGGACAGGCTTCGACACCGTGAGCTACATCGGAGCCTTCGACGGCTCGAACAACTGGATGACGGGCTGGACCAACTTCGACCCACAGAACACGAAATATTAAAATATTGAAATATGGGAATATGGAAATATTGAGGATGAATGAATAACGAGAGGCATGGTGCAGTTTTGGGCACCATGCCTCTTCACTTTCTCTATGGACACAAAAGCCGCTCTTTTCTTGCACATTCCGATGTTTTTCCGTACCTTTGCATCCGAAACCACCGTTTCGGAAATGGCGGTTTCGAAAACAAACGACTAAGAATAAAGATATTATGAGGTCATAACCGATTTTGCATCCCATGAACTATCAGGAAATCATTCAGCGCGCAGGCCACCTGCCCGCAGCAGACATAGCAGAAGCCGTCAACGAAGCGTTGGCGGAGAATACATCCCTCGTCATCACCGCACCGCCGGGAGCAGGAAAATCCACCCTCCTGCCCCTCACCATCCTCGAAGGAATGGATGGTGAGGGGGGCAAGGTGATAATGCTGGAGCCACGACGCATCGCCGCCCGGCAGATAGCCGAGCGCATGGCAGACCTCCTCGGCGAGCCTATTGGCAAGACCGTGGGCTACAGGGTGAGATTCGACACGAAGGTGTCGGCAGACACCCGTTTGGAAGTGGTCACCGAGGGCATCCTCACCCGAATGCTCGTGGCAGACCCCACGCTGGAGGGCGTGGGCGTGGTGGTGTTCGACGAGTTCCATGAGCGCAACCTGCAGTCTGACCTCGCCCTTGCCCTCGCCCGCCAGTGCCAGGAGCTGCTGCGCCCCGACCTCAGAATCGTCATCATGTCTGCCACCATCGATGCCTCCAGCATCTGCCAGGCTCTCCACGCCCCGCTCATCGAGTCGGAGGGCAGGATGTTCCCCGTGGAGACGCGCTATGCGGAGGAGGAAATCGGAGAAGGAGACCCCTACAAGGCGAACAGTCCCAGCGAGATAGCCCAGTGCGTGGCGCAAGCTGTCGCAAGGGCGCACCGGGAGCACGGGGGCGACATCCTCGCCTTCCTGCCCGGACAGGGAGAGATAGAGCGATGCGCCGAGCTGCTGGGCGACTCCCTCTCCCCCACCGCCGTCCTTCCCCTCTACGGCAACCTCTCCCCTGCCCTCCAGCGCAAGGCAATCGTCCCGTCCGGGGAGGGCGAACGGAAGGTGGTACTCGCCACACCCATCGCCGAGACCTCGCTCACCATCGAAGGCGTGAGGATTGTCATCGACTCGGGCAGATACAAGAAGATGACCGTGGAGCCGCAGTCGGGACTGACCCGCCTGCGCACCCACCTCATCAGCCTGGACATGGCAACCCAGCGCCAGGGACGCGCCGGACGAGTGGCGGAGGGCGTGTGCTACCGCCTCTGGACCCGCACCTCGGAACACGCCATGCAGGAGCAGAGAGTGCCCGAAATAGAGGAGGCGGAACTCAGCAGTCTGGTGCTCGACATCGTGAGCTTCGGCGAGAGCGACGTGGAGTCGCTGCCCTGGCTCACCCCGCCCCCAAGGGCGCACATCCAGGAAGCCTACAGTCTGCTGAAGACCCTGGGAGCCATCGACGGACAATGCACCATCACGCCCCTGGGAAAGAAGATGGAGCGGATGCCCTGCCACCCGCGCATCGCCAGAATGATACTCGGAGCGAGAAGCAAGGCGGAGCAAGCCCTCGCCTGCGACATCGCCGCCCTGCTGGAGGAGAAAATCCCAGGGCAGCAGACCGACTGCGACATGACTTTCCGCATCAACACGTTGAGGGACTGCCGGCGCAAGCACCAACCGGGCGCATGGAAGCGCATCGAACAGGTGGCAAGCGAATACCGCCGCATGGCACGCACCGACGAGGACAATGCCACCGTCGGCGGAGAGGACATCGGCCAGCTCCTCGCCTACGCCTACCCCGAGCGCATCGCCAAGAGCCTCGACAGCATCGGCCACTTCCGCCTGGCGAGCGGCAAGGACGTTCTCATCCCCACGGAAGACCCCATATCGGCGCATCCGTGGATAGCCGTCGCCCTGCTCTTCGACCGCGTGCTGCTCGCCGCTCCGCTCGACATCCGGCGGCTGGCGGAAACATCAGCCGGCGAGACGCACAGCATCCTACGCCAGCGCGACCGCATCGCCTGGGACGGCAAGCAGGGCAAGGTGATTATGCAGAGGGAACGGGCAATCGGAAAACTGGTGGTGGACAGCAAGCCCATCCACGACTGCGACAACGCCCGTATCACAGCCATCATCTGCGAGGCGATGAAGAAAGAAGGACTGAGCATGCTCGACTGGAACGACTCCGTGAAAGCCTTGCAGCGCCGGGTGGCGCAAGTGGCGCTGTGGCACCCCGAGATGGAAATCCCCGACCTCTCCACGGAGCATCTGATGGCGACGGCGGCGGATTGGCTCCCCTTCTATCTGCAAGAGGGAAATCACGTGAGGCAGACCGTCGCCGAACTGAAGAAAATAGACCTGCGGGAAGTGCTGTGGAACATCCTCCCCTACGACCTGCAACAAGCGGTAGACCGCATCGCCCCCACCCACATCGAGGTGCCCACGGGCAGCAAGATACGCATCGACTACCGCCAGGGTGCCGAGGCGCCAGTGCTGAGCGTGCGCCTGCAGGAGTGCTTCGGACTGACGGCGACACCCTGCGTGGACGGCGGCAAGCGCCCCGTGCTGATGGAGCTGCTCTCCCCCGGCTTCAAGCCCGTGCAGCTGACACAGGACCTCGCCAGCTTCTGGCAGGGCACCTACTTCGAGGTGCGCAAGGAGATGAAGCGCCGCTACCCCAAGCACTACTGGCCCGAGAACCCGCTTGAGGCGGAGGCGGTGAGGGGTGTGAAGAGAAGAACCAAAGGATAGATGAATATTTCTCCCGAAAATAGCGATTATTCCAAATATAATGTTTATCTTTGCAGCGAGAAGCTATTCTCAAGAACTAAAAGGCAGGAAATTATGGCACTGAAGTTATATCCCATAGGAATACAGACGTTTGAGGAAATCATCAACAGAGATCTCCTCTACATCGACAAGACGGAATACATCTACCGCATGGCTCATAGCGGCGGAAAGCATTTCTTTCTGGGGCGGCCACGCCGTTTCGGCAAGTCGCTCCTTGTCACCACCATGCAAAGTTACTTCGAGGGAAAGAAGGAACTCTTCAAGGGTTTGGCCATCGAAAAACTGGAGAAGGAATGGACGGAATACCCCGTGCTACACTTCGACATGAGCGGTGGGAAGCACATGGAGGGTGACCAACTGGAAGAATACCTGGGCTATCGACTGCAAGATGAGGAAAGGAAATGGGGCATTACGGAACCCGTAAGAGGGACGAACAACCGCCTCATCGAACTCATCAACACCGCCTATGAGAAGACCGGCAAGCAGGTGGTGGTGCTCATCGACGAGTACGATGCACCCATGCTCGACGTGGCACACGAGAAAGAACAGTTGGATGTTCTCCGCAACATCATGCGCAACTTCTACAGCCCCCTGAAGTACAGCGAGGCAAAGCTCCGATTCGTCTTCCTCACCGGCATCACGAAGTTCTCGCAAGTGAGCATCTTCAGCGAGCTGAACAACATCACCAACATCTCCATGGAGGATGACTATGCCGGCATTTGCGGCATCACCAAGGAGGAACTGCTTTCGCAAATGTCGGAAGACATCGAGGAGCTGAGCAGAAAGAGAAGGATGACCAAGGAAGACGTGGTGGAGAAGTTGAAGGAAAACTATGACGGCTATCATTTCTCCGCTTTCTCTTCCGATGTCTTCAATCCATTCAGCCTGCTCAACTGTTTCTCTACGGGAAAGTTTGGGGCTTATTGGTTCAGTTCCGGCACACCCACCTACTTAATCAACATGATGCGCAAGTTCAAGGTTGCACCTGCCAGTCTTGGCAAGATGTACGCCAAGTCTTCCGCCTTTGATGCCCCGACCGAGAACATGACAGCCATCACGCCCTTGCTCTATCAAAGCGGTTACCTCACCATCAAGGACTATGACGAGTTTGCAGACCTCTACACCCTCGACCTCCCCAACAAGGAGATCAAGGTGGGTCTCTTCGAGAGCCTCCTACCCAACTACCTGGAGGGCATGCTCGCCCAAAACGGAGATGTCGCCATCGCCCAGATGTCGGTATTGATCCGGCAGGACGACATGGACGGCGCCTTGCAGTTGCTCCAGGATTTCCTCGGCACCGTGCCCTATTGCAACGTGACCAACTACGAGGGCCACTACCAGCAGATGCTCTTCATCATCTTCTCCCTTCTCACGAGCTATGTGGTGGATGTGGAGGTGCATACTCCCAAGGGGAGGGTGGACATCGTAATGTTGACGCACACCCGCCTCTACATCATCGAGCTGAAACTGAACAAGGACGCACAGACTGCCATGCAGCAAATCAACCTCAAGAACTACGCCCAGCGCTTCGCCCTCTGCGGCAAACCCGTGACGAAGGTGGGCATCAACTTCGACTCCACCCAAGGGAACATCACCGACTGGATGGTGGAAGAGTAACAAGAAAACATTAATCGGTCAAGCAAAGAGCAGAACCCTTGGGATTCGCACCTGCCTGACCGAAAATGTCACCATACGTATGCCCCGACACGTCCGCTGACAGGATGAAATCATCTGG
>CAVGLH010000175.1:0-4783 GCA_963630065.1 Bacteroides fragilis
CTGTAGGAGGTACAGCGCCCTCGCTGTACCACTCAAGCGAGAATTTTATCACTTAGCGGTTTTTTCCTAAGTGCGCCCTGAAAATCCAACCGTACAGGTGGAATTTATTTGTTACCAAAAGAAGAAAAACTTCGAAAAACTTGGTATTTCAGCATAATCTTGGTAAATTTGCACAAGATTCAACACACGACATGATAAGCAAGAACAAGATAAAGTATATCCATTTACTGGAACAGAAAAAGTACCGCAACAAAGAAAAGGTCTTTGTCGCTGAGGGGCACAAGGTGGTGGAAGAACTGCTGGTACACTACAAGCCCGTAACAGTCGTCGCCACCGAGAAATGGCTCCACGGACGAACCCTGCCTGCCGATACGGAGTTGATCTTGGTGAGCGAAGATGAACTGCAAAGGGTAAGTCTGCTCCAGCATCCACAGCAGGTACTGGCAGTGTTCCCCCAAATGGACGAAAGGACGTTCTGCCCAGAAGATGTGGACACCGACAAGCTCAGTGTTGCCCTGGACGGAGTGCAGGACCCTGGCAACCTCGGTACCATCATACGTATAGCCGACTGGTTTGGCATTACCGACATTTATTGCAGTCCCGACACAGCCGATGTCTACAATCCAAAGGTTGTGCAGGCTACCATGGGGAGCATTGCACGTGTAAGGGTAACTTATGGTGACCTTTGTGCACTGGTAGAAGCCCTACCCCACTCTTTCCCCGTGTACGGAACGATGCTTGACGGCGACAATATCTACGATTCACCGCTTCAGAACCAGGGTATCGTCGTTATGGGCAATGAAGGAAAGGGTATCTCTCCAGCCCTCGCGGCTAAGGTAAACCGAAGGCTACTCATACCCAATTATCCCCCGGATAGGGAAACAGCAGAAAGTCTGAACGTAGCCATCGCTACGGCCATTACTTGCGCTGAGTTCAGAAGACAAGCACGCTAAAAACAAGAAATATGGAAAACAAGGAATATCTCAAGGTACGTAGCATGACTGCATGTATGAAGACCTCATACGAAATGATGACGGAGGACGTTAGAGGCTTCGTTAAGAAAACGTGGAAATCTCATCTTCCGCTTGCTGTCCTTATGGCCGTCGTGCTATACTTCTTGCTGCCAAACAAGGCGCTGTACGACTGGGGGGTGGCTAACGCCTGGACTTCGTTTATCATACAGACGGTAGTATATGCGCTGACGATAGCTATGGTTGTACTTTGCATTGTCTGCACGCTCCCCTACAAACGCCTGCACCGCCATGGCGAGAAGAAATCTCCCATAAGCACGGCAGGACGCATCGTACGCCATTTTGGCGGCTTCCTCGCCACGCTGCTCCTTGGTGGCTTGCTGCTCTGCATTGTCGTTTTTGTGGCTGCATTGCCCTCGTTTGTTGTCATTGCGGTGCAACTACAGTCACAGTTTGGGGCCATGGAGGGTGACCCGCTTGGCGTGCCGTCTTACTTCACACCTCTTATGTTAGCAGTCTTTATCATTAGTTCTCTCATCGCCGTTTACGCCGTAGATTGGCTTGGATTCTCTTTGGCTTACCAATACGGTTCATACAAAAAGCTGGACGAGGAAAGGAAAATGTTAAATCAGGAAAAAGAATCATGAAACAGATAAAACTACTATTTATAGACCGTGACGGAACGCTCATCGAGGAACCGTACGATGAGCAGATCGACAGCTTCGAGAAACTAAAGTTTACTAAGGGTATGATACGCAATTTGTCGTTCATTTCCCAACACACTGACTTCAGACTCGTCATGGTTAGCAACCAGGATGGGCTGGGTACATCTTCCTTTCCCGAAGATACCTTTTGGCCAGTACACAACTTTATCATGCAGACACTCGAGGGGGAAGGCATACACTTCGACAAGCAGTTCATTGACCGCCATTTTCCCGAAGACAATTCGCCTATGCGCAAACCGGGAACCGCCATGCTCTCTGAGTACATGGACAATGATGAATACGACATCGTCGGGAGCTACGTGATTGGCGACAGAGAAACGGATGCTGAATTGGCGAGGAATCTGGGATGCAGAAGTCTCATTTTGGGAAAGGATGGCATGGACTGGGACAAGATTGCTGAAATCCTCTTCGCAGGTGACCGTACTGCTGAGGTGAAACGCACCACCAAAGAGACTGATATCTACATCAAGGTATGTCTCGACGGGTCTGGAAAGTGTGATATCGACACGGGACTTGGGTTCTTCGACCACATGCTGGAGCAGATAGGAAAACACGGTATGATGGATCTTGTAATACACACCAAAGGTGACCTCTACGTGGACGAGCACCATACGATTGAGGATACGGGTATTGCCCTAGGTGAGTGCTTGTTGCAGGCTCTTTGCAACAAGAGGGGCATAGAGCGCTATGGCTACTGCCTGCCCATGGACGATTGTTTGTGTCAGGTGGCTCTCGACTTCGGCGGCCGCCCGTGGCTTGTTTGGGATGCGGAGTTCAAAAGGGAGAAAGTTGGCGAGATGCCTACTGAAATGTTCAAGCATTTCTTCAAGAGTTTGAGTGATGCGGCTAAAATGAATCTCAACATCAAAGCCGAGGGTGAAAACGAACACCACAAGATTGAGGGTATCTTCAAGTCACTGGCGCGCGCACTGAGAATGGCCGTCAAGAGGGATATCTACCATTTTGAACTGCCTTCTTCGAAGGGGTTACTTTAAAATGAAGGAAATTCATCTTTGGTAAAATTTGAATTTAGTGATATACAAAAATCACTTGGTGCCTTAGTCAGTAAAATATACCTTAACTTAATCATATATACAAAATGAGCAAGTATTTCGCAGAATCAGAACTGATCATTAATGAGGACGGAAGCTGTTTCCACCTCCATCTTAAGCCTGAACAATTAGCAGATAAAGTGATTCTTGTGGGCGACCCGGGAAGGGTGTCGCTCGTGGCATCGCACTTCGATACAAAAGAATGTGAAGTGGAGAGCCGTGAATTTCACAGCATCACCGGTAACTACAAGGGGAAACGCATCACGGTGCAGAGCACTGGCATCGGGTGCGACAATATCGACATCGTGGTCAACGAACTGGATGCGCTCAAGAACATCGACTTCCATACGCGCACCGAGAAACGCGAGCACACCACCCTCACCCTCGTGCGCATCGGCACCTGCGGCGGACTGCAACTCAACACGCCCGCTGGTACATACGTGGCAACAGAGAAGAGCATCGGCTTCGACGGACTGCTCAACTTCTACGCCCGCCGCAACGAGGTGTGCGACCTTGAGACCGAGGTTGAGTTCAAGCGCCAGGTGAAATGGGCAGACCAGATTGGCAACCCCTATTGCGTGAACAACGACCCCGAATTGCTCGACCGCATCGCCCAAGACGACATGGTAAGAGGCATCACCATTGCTTGCGGCGGTTTCTATGGTCCGCAAGGCCGGGAACTCCGTATCCCCCTCGCCGACCCAGAGTTGAATCAAAAGATTGAGGATTTCGAATACAAGGGATTGCGTGTCAACAACTTCGAGATGGAGAGCTCGGCTCTCGCCGGTCTCTCTCTCTTGCTCGGACATAAGGCAATGACCTGCTGCATGGTAATCGCCAACCGCCGAACCAAGAGCGCCAATACAGGCTATAAGAACAGTATCGACAGCCTCATCAAGTTGGTACTCGACCGCATCTGATTTTTTAAACAAACACAAAATATGACAGAAGAATGTATCTGCGCCCTGGCTACACCGGCTGGCGGTGCAATCGGAATCATCCGCCTGAGTGGAAATCATGCCATTGAAATCACTGACAAAATTTTCACCTCTGCCAACGGCAAACCTTTGTCTGAAGCGAAGGCAAACACCATCCATTATGGTAATGTCTGTGACAAGGACGGCAAGACGATAGACGACGTACTGGTGAGCGTGTTCCGTGCCCCGCACAGTTACACGGGCGAGGACTCCACCGAGATTTCCTGCCACGGCAGCAGATACATCCTCCAGCAAGTGTTGCAACGCCTCACCGAGGTAGGTTGTCGCCAGGCAGAGCCGGGCGAATACACCCGTCGTGCCTATATGAACGGCAAGATGGACCTCTCGCAGGCAGAAGCTGTAGCCGACCTCATCGCCTCCACCAACAAGGCGACCCACCAGATGGCGCTCAGCCAGTTGAAGGGTCACTTCAGCAGCGAGCTGTCCTTGTTACGGGAGAAATTGCTGAAGATGACCTCGCTTCTGGAGCTGGAGTTGGACTTCAGCGACCATGAGGAACTGGAGTTCGCCGACCGCAGCGACCTTCGTGCCCTTGCCGAGGAGATAGGTAGTCGCATCACCACCCTCGCCCACTCCTTCGAGACTGGCAACGCCTTGAAGCAGGGCGTCCCCGTGGCCATCGTCGGACAAACAAACGTAGGCAAGAGCACCCTCCTCAACCGTCTGCTGCACGAGGAGAAAGCCATCGTGAGCAATATCCACGGCACTACCCGCGACGCCATTGAGGACACCAACGAGATAGACGGTATCACCTTCCGCTTCATCGACACTGCCGGCATCCGCAAGACCGACGATGTGGTAGAGAACATCGGCATCGAGCGCACCTTTCAGAAGATGCAGGAAGCAAAGATTGTGATATGGGTGACCGACACCCCTCCCACCGACGAAGAGACCAGAGAGATGCAAGAAAAAGCACAAGGCAAGAAACTGATCCAAGTGGCCAACAAGCTGGATCTCCTCTCCTCCCCCGACAGCCGGAGAAAGGACATCATCCACATCAGTGCCAAGCAAGGCATCAACATCGACCTCTTGGAGCA
>CAVGLH010000176.1:0-4775 GCA_963630065.1 Bacteroides fragilis
TCCATCTTTGGAGCCACTGTGTCGTGGTAAGCGATGGCCTTGTCGTGCTCGCTCTCGATCTTGTTGGCTACCTTGCGGGCATTTACCAACTCCTCTACGCCCTTCTCGATTTCCTCAGTGCGCTCGGCAATCTTCTTGATGATGTTGATGTTGCGGGCAGCCAACTTCTTGGCCTCGTCGGCACCGAAGATGTCGATCATGTTCTGAACGTTCTTGGCCAACTGGCTCTGATAGTGAGTGGCCACTGGGATGATGTGGTTCATAGAGAGGTCGCCCATCACGCGAGCCTCGATCTGAATCTTCTTGGTGTAGGTCTCCCACTTCACCTCGTTGCGGGCCTCAAGCTCGTTCTTCTTCATCACACCCATGTCCTCAAACATCTTGATAGAGTCGGGAGCCAGGTAGGTCTCGAAAATCTTAGGACAACTCTTCTCGCAGTCGAGACCGCGCTTCTGAGCCTCTACAACCCACTCGTCGGAGTAACCGTTGCCGTCGAAACGAACAGGCTTGCAAGCCTTGATGTCCTGGCGAACGATGTCAATGATGGCTGAAGTCTTGTCCTCGCCCTTGGCGATGAGCTCATCCACACGCTTCTTGAAGTTGGTCAAAGCCTCGGCTACGGCTGTGTTCAACACGATCATGGCTGATGCACAGTTGGCCTCAGAACCTACGGCGCGGAACTCGAAGCGGTTGCCGGTGAAGGCGAATGGAGAGGTACGGTTGCGGTCGGTGTTGTCAATCATCAACTCTGGAATCTCTGGAATGTCGAGCTTCATGCCCTGCTTGCCGGCTACGGAGAAGAGTTCGTCCTTGTCGGCTGCCTCGATGTGGTCGAGAAGCTCGGTGAGCTGCTTGCCGAGGAATGAAGAGATGATTGCTGGTGGTGCCTCGTTGGCACCCAGACGATGAGCGTTTGTTGCACTCATGATGGAAGCCTTGAGCAAACCATTGTGCTTATATACACCCATCAAGGTCTCTACGATGAACACTACGAAACGGAGGTTGTCCTCTGGTGTCTTGCCTGGACCGTGGAGCAGGATGCCTGTGTCTGTTGCGAGACTCCAGTTGTTGTGCTTACCGGAACCATTGATGCCTGCGAATGGTTTCTCGTGCAAGAGGGCACGGAAGCCGTGGTGGCGTGCCACCTTCTTCATCAAGCTCATGAGGAGCATGTTGTGGTCAACGGCGAGGTTGGTCTCCTCGAAGATAGGTGCTACCTCAAACTGGTTGGGGGCTACCTCGTTGTGGCGTGTCTTGCAAGGAATACCCAGCTCAAGTGCCTGAATCTCGAAATCTTTCATGAAAGCCTGTACACGCTCTGGGATGGCACCGAAGTAGTGGTCGTCCATCTGCTGGTTCTTTGCCGAGTCGTGGCCCATCAAGGTACGGCCAGTCAACATCAAGTCAGGACGTGCGGCGTAGAGTGACTCATCTACCAGGAAGTACTCCTGCTCCCAACCGAGGTTGGAGATGACCTTCTTCACGTCGGGGTTGAAGTAGTGGCAAACCTCTGTGGCAGCTACGTTCACTGCGTGCAATGCACGGAGCAATGGTGCCTTGTAGTCGAGTGCCTCACCTGTGTAAGAGATGAAGATAGTAGGAATACAGAGTGTGTCGTCGATGATGAACACTGGGGATGTCGGATCCCAGGCAGAGTAACCGCGAGCCTCGAAGGTAGAACGGATGCCGCCTGATGGGAATGAGGATGCGTCTGGCTCCTGCTGTACGAGCAACTTGCCTGAGAATTCCTCGATCATACCGCCTTTGCCATCGTGCTCGATGAAGCTGTCGTGCTTCTCGGCAGTGCCTTCTGTCAATGGCTGGAACCAGTGTGTGTAGTGTGTCACACCGTTCTCGTCAGCCCACTGCTTGATACCCTTTGCCACAGCGTCTGCGATGCTGCGGTCGAGTCGGGCACCGTTGTCGATTACGTCAACGAGTTTCTCGTAAACGTCAGCGGGAAGATACTTATACATCTTCTGACGGTTGAATACTTTCTTTCCGTAGAACTCACTGGGGCGCTCGCTTGGTGCGGCTACCTCTACTGGCTTTCTCTTGGAAGCCTCAGATACAGCTTCAAATCTTAAGTTGCTCATACCTTATTGTTTTTTTGTGAAGAGTGAAGAGGGAAGAGTGAAGAATTCTAATGCATCCCTGTCTCTATCCTCTTTTTCCTTCGTTATACATTATTTTTTTTCTTTGTTTCTTGTTTTATTTGTCGAGCCATTTGGCAATTCTTTCCATAGCCTCCTTGCAGTCCTCACGCTCTCCGAAAGCGGTAAGGCGGATGTAGCCCTCGCCAGATGGGCCGAAGCCTACGCCCGGCGTACATACCACGCTGGCTCCGTAGAGCATTTCCTCGAAGAACTTCCAACTTGGTGTGTCATTGGGTGTCTTAACCCACAGGTAGGGGGCATTCTCGCCACCGTACACTCTCAAACCGAGCTTCTTGAGTTGCTCTCTCATGATGCGGGCGTTCTCCATATAATAGTTGATGGTGGCTTTCACCTGTTCCTTGCCCGCAGGGGTATAGATGGCTTCCGCTGCGCGTTGACTGATATAGCTCGTGCCATTGAACTTTGTGCATTGGCGACGGTCCCAGATGGGGTTCAGTGCCACTTCTTCGCCTGTCAATGTCTTTGCTTTCAATTCCTTGGGGACGATGGTGTAACCGCATCGAACACCTGTGAAACCTGCTGTCTTGGAATAACTGTGGAACTCTATTGCTACCTTCCTTGCTCCACGAATTTCATAGATGGAATGTGGAATTTCCGGATCTTGTATGTATGCCTCGTATGCGGCGTCGTAGAGGATGATGCTTTCGTTCTTGACAGCATAGTTCACCCATTTCCTTAGCTCCTCCTTGGTAATGACTGTTCCCGTTGGGTTGTTGGGGTAGCAGAGGTAAATCATGTCCACGCGGTGGTCGGGAATCTGGGGAGTGAATCCGTTGCCCTCTTCGCAGGGCATATAGGTAACATTTGTCCAACTGCCATTCTCAAAGACGCCTGCTCTGCCTATCATTACGTTGCTGTCGATGTAAACAGGGTAAATGGGGTCAGTGACACCGATGGTGTTGTCCCATCTCAAGATTTCCTGGATATTTCCCGTGTCGCTCTTGGCTCCGTCGTTTACGAATACCTCGTTGGGGTCGAGATGTATCCCGCGGGGCAAGAAGTCGTTTTTGATGATGGCCTCGCGAAGAAAATTGTAACCGCGTTCGGGACCATAACCCTTAAAGGTGGCTTGGGTTGCCATCTCGTCTACAGCCTTGTGCATCGCCTCAATGACGGCAGGACACAGTGGCTGGGTTACGTCTCCAATACCTAAGCTGATAACTTTCTGCTTGGGATGCGCAATCTTGTAGGCGTTGACCTTCTTTGCGATGTCAGCGAACAAGTAGTTGTTCGACAATTTCAGGAAATGCTCATTTACTAATGCCATATTGTTTCTCCTTTTATTATGTATATTTAAGTTTGCTCTTAATTATTCTGGTAAATCTATCTCTCCTTCGAATGAAAATTTTGCGGGTCCTGTCATGTAGACATGTCCGTCTTCCTCCCGATACTCGATATGGATTGTTCCGCCATCCATGACGATGTCGCTGTGCCGACCTGCCTTTTGGGTAATGACTGCAGCCACAGCTGTTGCACAGGCTCCTGTTCCGCATGCCATGGTTATTCCGCTTCCTCTTTCCCAAACCCGAGTCCTTATGGTGTCAGGGGCTGTTACTTGTGCAAACTCGATATTGCATCGTTGTGGAAATGCCTTGTCCCTTTCCAGTATCTTGCCGTAATGGGCAATGTCTATAGTGTCAATGTCATCCACGAATGTTACAAAGTGAGGATTGCCCATACAAACATATATTCCTTCGAATTTTCTTTCATCTGCTTCCAGTATGTTAGTATCACTGGCAAATTGTTCCGGATTCTCAGTCTTGGGCTGGAGCATATCCACTGTCACTGATTCCACTTCCTTTCCATCCTTGATGTGGAGCTTGAGGATTTTGATGCCAGAAAGAGTCTCCAAACGTATGGTATCCTTTCGGGTCAGTCCCTTTTCGTAGAGATATTTTCCGATACAGCGACTTGCATTGCCGCACATCATTGCCTCTGAACCGTCGGCATTGAAAATTCTCATCGAGTAATCTGCTCTTCTGCCGTCTTGTGGCTTTCCGATGAGTACCAGCCCATCGCTGCCGATGCCTGTATGATAAGCGCTCCAAACAATGGCTGCTTTCTCAGGATTGGGGATATTATATAATAATGTGTCTACATAGATGTAGTCATTACCTGCCCCATGCATCCTTGTAAAATGGACTGTTTCTTTCATTTTGTCTTATATTTATCTGTTATTCTGACTATTTGTTCTGTTTCGCTTGCAAAAGTACAACAAAATGTTTTAATAGGCAAGAAAAATACTGCAAAATATCTAATATTTTACGTTTTCTTACAATCTGTAAGGAGTGAAAGCTTGTTCTCTTACGGTTTGATTGGAAATCTGTGGCTTCGGTGTAAAATTACAAAATTTATATTCATGAATAGTTTCTATATGTATTGCATTCTTTAAAAAGGTGTGCAAAGTGTTACCGATGTCACTCTTATGCTGTTGCTTTGTAGTGGTTTGAATCTCTTTGTACTCATTGGGCTTTACGCGTATGTGCGAGTGTGCGCGTAAAAATAATAATGAGATATGGATGCTTTTACTGGTGGTGGAATAGTTTAATTGTTAAAATACTGTTAATTTCAAAACTTTTTATCGAAAAGATTTGGTGG
>CAVGLH010000177.1:0-4750 GCA_963630065.1 Bacteroides fragilis
ACAAGGAGAACAGCACTATCAGCAAACCGCAATGGAGAGAACTGGAACTGGAGTTTGAGGAGTGAGAAGGAAACAACTACAGCAGGAATATACTTCACACTATACCACATCCTTGCAACTATCAGGAAAAAAGACACTTGCATCGGTGCAGTATGTAGTCTAAACACTTAAATACGTTGCCAGGAATTCTGCCGAACCTCGTTCAGATTTACTACGCCTTGTACCAAAAACTGCCCGACTGGGGCAGTTTTTGGCCCCTACCTTGGCAGCATACCGCCCTTTCAATGCCGCATAGCCACCGCCCTGACGAAATTTTTAACGGGGTTGGCATACATCGTGAGGATGCGCTCCCGCAGGTATGCCTCGTCCTTGTTGGGGACTTCTATCTTTGCCAGCTGTCCGACTATATATCTTTCAAACGTATTCTTTTCTTCCTCTGTATATTTGTCGGCATGAGCCGCCGCACCCTCCAAGAGGTCGAGTGCCACATAGTTGCCAGGGTACAGCATGTAGTGGCTGTGAATCTCGTGGTCGATATGAGCCGCCACCTTATTATATATATCCTGCTTGGGAGTCTCGGGGTCAAGGCTGTCGAGATATTCGTCAAGGCAAGCTGCGGCATGGTAATGCACATGACCCTTGTAGCCGAAGATGCCCGTCTGCATGCTCACAAGGTCGTCGGCAGGTCCCTTCTTCCATCCCTCCACGTCACGCTTCAGCTGATACTCGCGGGCCTTCAGGAAGTCACAAGGATCATACTCGTAGCTGATGGAGAGCGGAACGAGATGGAGCTGCTTCAATCTTTCGACAATGCTGCCCTCACCGCCCATCGACATCATCTGCAGGATGCCTTTCTGGGTGCGGTCGTCGCTGTCCTTCGCCCTACCCTCTCGCTGGGCAATCCAGACGTTCTCCTTCTTCTCCTTGATGGCAAAATGCATGTAGTCGGAGAGGCGCTTGCTGGCCTTCAGCATCTCGCGCATGCCCAAAGCACGCTCCACGATGAAAGCCTTGTTCACACGCACCAAGTCCTTCACCCAGGGGAGAGAGAGGAGATTGTCGCCGATAGCTATCTCGCAAGTGGTCTGGAAGCCGTTGTCGATGAGCATCACGTCGAGGATGGCGGAGTCTAACACGATGTCGCGGTGGTTGCTGATGAAGGTATAGTTGCGGGTGTTGTCGATGGCCGAGCTGTCCATCTCGCATCCCTTGCCTGCCTTCTTCAGCACGCCATGCACGAAGTCGTAGCAAAAAGCCTTCTGAAAATCCAGATTGGTCTTGCAGGCCTTCAGCTTCTGCACTATCATCTCGAAGGGCACCTGCGGATAGAGGAAAGCAATTACCTTCTTGAACTGGTCGTTTGCTATCAAGCGGTCGTACACCTCCGGGAGGTCTTCCGGCTCCCAAGGGCGAATGGTGTCAAATTCTTGAGGAATATTCATAATTGTTTCGATTTAGGGAGTTAAGGAGTTAGGGAGTCAAAGGAGTTAAGACAACAGCAAAGGCAACACACAAAGGCTTTTGCTTAACATATGACATTTGTCTTAACTTCTTTAACTCCTTTAACTCCTTAACTCCTCATTATTTATCAGAACTGGTTCTCCACTATCTCGCTGAGCACGTCCTTGATGTCAAGGCCTGCGGCACGCACCTGCTGGGGGATGAAGCTGGTGGCAGTCATACCCGGAGTGGTGTTGATCTCCAGCATGTTCACCTTGTCCTTGCCATTCTCATCCTTGGTGATGATATAGTCGATACGGATAATGCCATTGGCATGGAGCAGGTCGTAGATGCGGGATGTGGTCTTCGCCACCTCCTCGGCAGTCTCGGGAGCGAGACGGGCGGGAGTAATCTCCTGCACCTGTCCGTTGTACTTGGCATCGTAATCGAAGAACTCGTTGCTGGTCACCACCTCGGTGGCAGGGAGTACCACACTCTTATCGCGGGTCTTGTAAACACCCTGTGAGATTTCCGTTCCCTGCATATAAGCCTCCACCATCGCCTCCTCGGCCTCCATGAACGCCACGCGGAGGGCTGGAGCCAACTGGTCGGCGTTCTTCACCTTGCTCACACCGAAGCTGCTGCCATCGGCGGCTGGCTTCACGAAGCAAGGCATTCCGATGCGCTTGGCGATGGCTTCCTCGTCATACTGCTCGCCACGACGGAGCAAGATGCTGTCTGCCACGTTGATGCCGAAGCCACGCAGGTAATTGTTGAGCACATACTTGTCGAAGGTCATCGCCTCCACCAAGACTCCGCTGGTGGAGTAAGGCAAGTGGATGAGGTCGAAGTAACCCTGCATCACACCATTCTCGCCCGGCTGTCCGTGGATGGTGATGTAAGCGTAGTCGAAATACTGACGCTTGCCACCTATCACGAAGGAGAAGTCATTCTTGTCTATCTCTGCGGTCTCGCCATTGTCGAAGGCCACGTGCCAGTCGGTGCCCTTCACGTCGACGATGTATATGTTGTAACGCTCTTTGTCGAAGAAAGAGTATATTCCCTGTCCTGAGCGCAATGATACGTCGTGCTCAGAAGAATCGCCACCGCATACGATGGCTATCGTTCTCTTGTTATTTTCCATAATCACTATTTGTTTTGAAATGTATCTTGAGTGGTGCCGACGATGAAGCCGCGCCACTTCTCTATCAACTGTCTGAAGTCGTCGGGCCACTCACTGTCGAAATCCATCTGTTCATGGGTCGTGGGATGCACGAATCCAAGGGTCTTGGCGTGAAGAGCCTGACGCGGACAGAGCTTGAAGCAATTTTGGATGAAAGCCTTGTAGCTAGAGCTGCGCTGACCTCTCAGAATCTCGGTACCACCATAGGTCTCGTCCATGAAGAGGGGATGGCCGATGTGCTTCATGTGGGCACGAATCTGATGGGTACGTCCCGTCTCCAGAATGCACTGCACCAAGGTTGTATAACCGAATCGTTCCAACACTTTGTAGTGGGTGACGGCACTCTTGCCGATGCCACTGTCTGGGTCGAAGACCTTCATGCGGAGACGGTTCTTCGGGTCGCGGCCGATGTTGCCCTCTATCCTACCCTCGTCCTCCACGATGTTTCCCCAAACCAGGGCGTTGTAACTGCGGTGGGTAGTCTTGTTGAAGAACTGCTTACCCAGGGCCGACTTCGCCTCGGGAGTCTTCGCCACGACGAGCAGACCGCTGGTGTCCTTGTCGATGCGATGCACCAGTCCTACCTCGGGGTCGTTGGCATCAAACTCCGGCATGTCTCTCAGGTGCCAGGCCACAGCCTGTATCAATGTGCCGTGAAAATTGCCGGCACCTGGGTGAACCACCATGCCCGCCTCCTTGTTGACCACCATCAGTTGGTCGTCTTCGAACACCACGTTGATGGCAATCTCCTCGGGCTTGATGCTCGTCTCGTGCCGGGGGCGGTCCATCATCAGGGTCACCACATCATTGGGACGCACCTTGTAGTTGCTCTTCACAGGTTTGCCGTTCACATGGATAAAGCCGGCATCGGCAGCCTGCTGTATGCGGTTGCGACTCTGGTAAGCCATCTTGTCGGCCAAGTATTTGTCGATGCGCACGGGAGCTTGGTTGTCATCCACCAGCACCTTCCAGTGCTCGTAGAGCGTGCCGTCGCCTTTGCTCTCAGAGGCGGAAGACATAGACATATCGTCCTCGATGTCGCCGGCATCATCAAAGCCGAAGTCATCCTCCACAGGAGCACATATCTTATTATATATCAGATTTATTCTCTTCATTAAAATTAGCTATTGAATTCTTCATTCTTCACTTAGGAAGCTCTTCACTTCTCGCGGGCTCTTCCGTAGGTTCCGTTCCCGGAACCACCTCAAAGTTGTCCTCCGAACTTTCCGTTCCTTCTCCCTCGCCCTCTATCACATCCTCATGACCATGGTAAACAGGATCCACCATGTCGATGGAGTCGGAAGAATCCCGCTGGCCGTTGCCTACCTGTATGATGAGCACATCATCCACAGACACCTTGTCGCCAGCCACCACGTGCCTTCCCTGCACCAGGATGCCATACACCCAGTCTTCCTCACCCGGCACATACTGCGGCGTACCGAGCTTGAAGCCCATGGCAGTGAGCTTAGCCATTGCCTCTCGTAGCGAACTGTTGTCAATGACATCGGGGATGGTGATACGTGGGGAATGATCGGAGTTGATAGTGATATAAATCACATGACCCGCCTTCACCGCCTCACCAAAGGTCGGTGTCTGCTCCAACACCACGTCAGGCGGCAACGACCGCACATAGCCCGAGTCCGACACCACGACCTGCAAACCAGCATCCTCCAGTATGCGCTCAGCATCGGCTATCTTTTTGTATCTTACGTCAGGCACCCGGATGGCCTCGCCATGATGCGTATAGAAATCTATGCCAAACTTGACACCGACGCACAGCAACACCAATACCAGGAACATAGCGAGAAGATTGCCCCAGAGATACTTGCTCTTAAACTTACTTATAAACTCAGAAGAAGTCATTCTTATTCTATTTTTCGTGCAAAGATAGGCATAATCGAAGACAATACAAAATAAAAAGCAAAGTTTTTACATCCCATCGCCCTACAAAAAACAAAAAGCAGCAAAGAATCCCTTCTTGCTGCTTTTAATGTCATCGTCTAACTCTGACGAATCTCCACCTGGGGGAAAATTACTTTCCGTGGTGCTCGTCAGATACTGTCAACTTCTTGCGGCCATGAGCACGGCGAGAAGCCAATACGCGACGACCATTCTTTGTTGCCATAC
>CAVGLH010000178.1:0-4655 GCA_963630065.1 Bacteroides fragilis
GGCATAGCCAGCAGATTTACAGTCTGCCCCATTTGGCCACTCTGGTAACCACCCTTATCCTTACTTCTTGAGCCTCTTGTCGGATTCGAACCAACGACCCCGAGATTACAAATCACGTGCTCTGGCCAACTGAGCTAAAGAGGCAATCTTTACAGCCGCAATACGGCTAAGTTTTCGACCTATCGGAAAACGGCTGCAAAGATACGAACTTTTTTTGAACCAACAAAATTTTTTGGCATTTTTTTTATCGATTCCTTGATTTTTCTTTAAATTTGGTCAATTGAACCTTCATTGAGTCCACTGCCTGGTCTACTCCCTCTTCGAAAGTGTCGCAGGTCTTCTCCACAAAAAGCTGCGTTCCAGGAACGGCAACTTCGAGGTGAACCTCCTTGTTGAGAGCGGTGGCAGGCTTAACGACCTTTAATTGCACCTCTACTTTCTGTATATCTTCATAAGTTTTTTCCAACTTGGCGACTTTCTTCTCGATAAACGCCTGTAACTTCTCGGTAGCGTCGAAATGAATCGACTGAATCTTAATTTCCATAGTGACCTCCGTCTTTTAAAAGGTTATGCCCTAGGATGGGCTTCAATATAAACTCGTTTTAGTTGCTCGAATGTGGTGTGTGCATAAATCTCTGTTGTGGAGACGCTGGCGTGACCAAGCAACTTTTTCAAACTTTCTATCCCTGCTCCGTGGTTCAGCATCGCCGTGGCGAATGTATGTCTGAGCACGTGCGGACTTCTCTTTTTCAACGAGCACACCCTCGACAGATGTTCTTTCACTATATTCCTCACGGCCGCCGGTGTCATCCTCTCTCCCTTGTCCGACAGGATCAAGGCTTCTGATTCCAACGGCATATTGTGATTTCTTAGTTCGAGATATTCCTTCAAGGTATTTTCCAGCTCGCCGCCGAATGGCACGATACGCTGTTTGTTTCCCTTTCCCGTCACTTTTATCTCATGTGTAATGTAGTTGACATCCCCCACATCGAGATTTATCAGTTCCGAAAGTCGCATTCCAGTCTCATAGAACAATATAACAATAGTACGTGCGCGTACATTATTATAACTATCGTCCCACATATCCCTATCCAACAGCCTGTCCATCTCGTTCTCTTTGAGAAATTGAGGCAACGGCTTGTTTTTCTTGGGGCCTCTGATGCGGTGCGCCGGGTCTGAGTCTACATAGTGTCTCGCCAAGGCGAAGCGATAAAACGCCTTCATGGCGCTCAACCTTCTGTTGACGGATGTGGCGGTGTTGCCCTCATCCATCATGTGCTCCACCCAATTGCGAATCAAGTCTGCATCCACAGACTCCCAGCTGAAAGAGTCGGTCTGGTTGCTTGCGTACTGCTCGAAAAGTTTCAAGTCTTCCCGATAGCTTTCTACCGTCTTCTGCGACCTGTTCAGCTCACAGCGCAAGTATTCCAAGAACTTATCAATATCCAACATAACGTCGCCCTTTTCTTTTCGGCAACGAAAGTACGAAAATTAATTCAAACTACCAAATTTTTTGAGGATTTTTTACTATTATTCCTCGTTTGCGCGCAACTGCTGTACGTAGATGGCATGCTCCATCTTGAGACGTTTCAAGACAGAAGGCTTGTCATACTGCTGACGAGCACGGAGTTCCTTAACAACACCTGTCTTTTCAAACTTTCTCTTAAACTTCTTGAGAGCTCTTTCGATGTTCTCACCATCCTTAACTGGTACAATAATCATTTTTTTGCTTTTTAATTTATTATGTTAAACTTATATTATTCTAGCCAAATGGGCATAATGCCACAAATTGCGGCTGCAAAATTACATCATATTTTTCAGATAACCAAGATTTTAGACATTTTTTTGCCTTAAAACGCTCATTTTATTGCTTTTGTGGCGTTTTCGAGCCACTTTTTCTCCTCTTCGTCAAGATATGGAGACAGTTTGGCGTACACTTCAGCATGATAGGCGTTTAGCCAATCCAACTCCTCGGGAAGAAGCATCCTCACGTCGATGCAGGTGGTGTCTATCGGGCAGATTGTGAGGGGTTCTATCTGCAGGAACTTGCCGAAACCGGTCTCCATGTAGTCGCTGATCAACACGGTATTCTCAATGCGCACGCCAAACTTGCCGGCGAGATAGAGTCCTGGCTCGTCCGTGAGGGTCATTCCAGCGCGAAGCGGTGCGGGCATATATTCCATACGTATCTGGTGAGGACCCTCATGCACGTTGAGATAGGAACCCACGCCGTGGCCGGTACCATGCAAGAAGTTGAGTCCTTCTCTCCACATACATTCCCTGCCGAGTGCGTCGAGCTGGGTACCCGAGGCTCCGTCGGGGAACTTGGCCAACTCCAGCTGGATGTGCCCCTTAAGCACAAGGGTATAGATGTGCTTCATCTCTTCAGTAACGGGGCCCAGGGGGATGGTACGGGTGATGTCGGTAGTGCCGTCCTGATACTGTGCTCCGGAATCAAGGAGCAGGAAGCCTTCTGGCTTCAAAGGAATGTCGGTTTCAGGAGTGGCCTCGTAGTGGACGATGGCTCCGTGGGGGCCATAACCAGCGATGGTATCAAAAGAGATGTCACGGAACAGGTATTGCTCCGCACGAAGTGAAGTCAGTTTCTCATCGATGGAAATCTCAGTCTGTCCGCCAGCCTCAACTGCTGGAACGAGCCACTTGAGGAATTTTACCATGGCCACGCCGTCTCTCAGCATTGCACTGCGGTAGCCGGCTATCTCGGTCGCATTCTTGACAGCCTTCATGGCTGGCACGGGCGACTTCTCGCCTACTATTTCCCGGCACCTCACAGCCTTCCAAAGATAATAGTTGGTCTCGTCACCGTCCAAGAGGATATTGTACTCAGAATAGTCTTTCAACCCATCTTCCACCTTATTATAATTATATATGTCAATGCCGGTCTCGGCGAGATAGCTCTTCACCTGTTCGGTGAGCTTTGCCCCGTCCACGAAGAGCGACACCTTGTCAGAAGCTATCAAAAGATAACTCACAAACACGGGGTTGCAATGCACATCCGTGCCACGAAGGTTCAAAGTCCAGGCGATGTCGTCGAGGGCAGAAACCAGCATGCCGTCGGCATGGAGACACCTCAGCGACTTTCTTATCCTGCCAATCTTGGAGGCAGCCGTCTCGCCGGCATATTCCAAGGGTTGGATTTCCACTGGGTTGGTGGGAACGGCGGGGCGATTCTTCCAGATTTCCTGCAAGGGGTCGAAGTTGGTACGAAGGGTTATACCACCCTCCTTGCGAAGGTCGGAGATAAGCCCCGACACCATCTTGTAGGAACATACCATACCGTCTACTCCCACCTCGGGCGACTCCATATCGGCCAGTTCCTTGCCCAGCCACTCGGGGATAGTGGGAGTTCCTGGTATCTTCAGCTTCATCAACTGATACTCCGTACCTGCCAGCTGTTCCTCGGCGGCAAGGAAATAACGGGAGTCAGTCCATAGGGCGGCCGAGTGCAAAGTGACCACGGCGGTGCCGGCAGAACCATTGAATCCAGATATCCAAGCCCTACCCTGCCAGTGGTCGGCCACATACTCGCTCTGGTGAGCATCAGTGCTCGGGAAGATGAAGGCAGCGATATGCTCTCGCCTCATCACCTCCCTCAAACTAGCCAGTCGTTCATTGATAATATTCTCCATACTATACCTATATTAATTTAGATTATTCACCATTTTGCCAATTAGAGATTACAAAGATAATAATTTTAAGATTAAACAACAAATTTAAGCGGAAATAAATGCACGATTTACATTACTTTTTAGTAATTTTGCGGTCGGAAAGCAAAATGAAGAAGTTTTACCGGCTTCGTCTGGATGCCGCTCCACAAAAGTATGAAGAAAAAGAATATAAACTTTTTAAATATTAAATTGTAGTTATGGAATTTTTATCTAATGACAAACTCGTAATCGTCGGTGCCGGCGGTATGATTGGTTCAAACATGGTACAGAGCGCCTTGATGCTCGGTCTTACTCCTAACATTTGTCTCTACGATATCTACGAGCCAGGTGTTCACGGTGTATTCGATGAGATTCAGCAGTGCGCTTTCCCAGGCGTTAACGTGACTTACACCGTTAACCCAGAGGAGGCTTTCACGGGTGCAAAATATATCATCTCCTCAGGTGGTGCTCCTCGCAAGGAGGGTATGACCCGCGAGGATCTCTTGAAGGGTAACTGCAAGATCGCCGCTGAGTTCGGTGACAACATCAAGAAATACTGCCCAGAGGTGGAGCACGTGGTGGTTATCTTCAACCCAGCTGACGTGACAGCCCTCACAGCTTTGATTCACTCAGGCTTGAAGCCAAACCAGTTGACTTCTCTCGCAGCCCTCGACTCTACCCGTTTGCAGCAGGCTTTGGCTCTCGAGTTCGGCGTTCAGCAGGACAAGGTGACAGGCGCTCACACATACGGTGGTCACGGCGAGCAGATGGCAGTATTCGCTTCTCAGGTGAAGGTAGATGGCAAGCCATTGTCAGAGATGGGTCTCTCAGCTGAGCGTTGGGAGGAGATCAAGCACCACACCGTACAGGGTGGTTCCAACATCATCAAGCTCCGCGGTCGTTCTTCATTCCAGAGCCCAGCCTACAACGCTGTGAAGATGATCGAGGCTGCAATGGGTGGCGAAGAGTTCACATTGCCAGCAGGCT
>CAVGLH010000179.1:0-4577 GCA_963630065.1 Bacteroides fragilis
GCAACACCGACAGCGGCGAGACGCTCTCAGACCGCGAGCGCGAAGTCATCGTCTCCCTGGTGCAGGGCATGGCCAACAAAGAGATTGCCGACCACCTCTGCATCTCGGTCAACACCGTCATCACCCATCGCCGCAACATCGCGCGCAAGTTGCAGATTCATTCCCCCGCCGGTCTCACCGTCTATGCCATCGTCAACGGCTTGGTCGACATCTCCAGCGTGAAGCTGTAACTCATCCCTCTGCAAAGAAAAAGGCCGGCACCTCATCGGATGCCGGCCTCCTTTTTTTAGCTGCCAAAGGCAGATGCCTACTACTCCAAAAGATGTTTGAAGACAGACTGCAAGACCTTGCCAGCTTGTTTTTTTCTGTTGGCTTTCTTTTCCTGCTTTGATTTTTGGGTCTGCTTTTCCTCAGCCTCTTTGACCTGTTTGCTCTGCTTGCCTGAAGACTTTCCGAACATCTGGCCTATTATGCTTGACGATTTGTCAACCGAGAAGACATAAGGTCTTACCGGGCGGAACCATTCCGATTTGGCGTAAACGGTCTGACCCGAATACGAGTCTCGGGTAGGAAGGTATCCCCAAAGTGCCTCCCCTATTCTTGGAGCCACCACCCAGATTCTTTCGCCGGGAGAGATGAAATGGTTTCCTCCAATACCGACCCCGCTGTTCAGCGTTCCTTGATAATCCCTTCCTTGGTTCTCGCCCCAGCTTCGAGCCTGATACCAGCCCAGTTGTTGCGCGAGGGTGCTTCGTTCGGCCATGTCGACGGCCTGTTCGATGGTTATCGCACCTTTTGGAGCGAGCATGTCTTTCGAAAGGGGTTTGAAGAGACCCAGCGCCTCCATAAATGCCAGGGCTTCGGTGGCCCAAGGGGAGACTTGCGACTGATCCTTATACGTTGAAAGATTCGATTCATACTCCGAATAAGAATAAATCTTCTGGCTCTCGATGTATCTGAGCACCTTGTATAGGAGCGTTGCCGTCTGCTCTCTCGTTGCGGGCGACGCGGATTCTAAGGACGAAAAGTGCTCATCCAGAATACCCATCGCCGAGGCTTTCGCACGGTACGCATCATCGCCTGCAACGGAAACCTTTATCTCTTTTCCCATCAGCTCCTCGGCCAGGCGCACCGCAAGGGACAGCAGTTGGTTTCCTTTAAGCGGAAGCGTGTAGTCTTTTCCTAAGACGGCATCGTCCAGAAGATGGTCGTTAAGGGCAAAATTCACGCTGCTTTCATACGCTTTGGAAGTCTTTGCATCAGACTTGAGTGGAAGGATGAACGTTCCGGGGTAGGCCGTTGTGAGGAGAAGGGCCTCTTGCTCTGCGTTTTCCACCGCATTTTTCATGGCCTTGGCAAAGTATTCGTAGGAGGCTCCTGTCCCGCTGTTTTTCCACTCGCCTTTGGTGATGTGCCTTTGGTCGTATCCATAGTTGTGGTCGCACCAGATGCAACTCTTCCACCAAACATGGTGTCCTGCGGCATTCACACCCACGTAAGCCTGGGCATTGGCCTGGTCGCTTTGGTAGTCATGAACCGTTACAGCCATCTTGTATGATGCAAAGGTGTGGTTGACGTTGTGTTCATTCCGTCCGCAGACTTTGCAGGAGTAGAAATAGCGGCTTGGCGTCTTGCAGTCTCCATACTTATAAATCTTGTCGGCTCCGGCCACCTTGTCCGTGAAGACGTGGTTCACGCAGAACGGTTGGGCGGCATCTGCTCCTGCCTTTTGTGCCGTATAGACATCACCCTTGTAGGTCTTGATGGAAAAGAGTGGCCGATGACTCCATGTCGGACGGGAGAAGAGCTGTTTGACCGCTGCCGCCGACGACTCGGGCAGAAACAGCGTCGCCCTTTGAGAGTGCATCATCATGCTGTATTGCGGAACATAGATGGTGCGGTCATGCATGGATGCTCCTCCCCTCATTTGCGAATAGATGGCTTTTATAAACTCCACGGCATCCACCTTGCTGCTGATCCAGACCTCGCGGATGTTGTAAAATCCCCGAATCGTGTTGTTGACGGAGATGCCCAACTTTCTGTTAGTCTCGGGATCACTGTTGTCCACAATGAGCTTTGTGACGAGCATCGCCTTCTGGCCGGGAAACTCGCCTTCCCCCGCACTAAGGCTCGAATTATAATCGTCGTTTCTCGTCACCACATCGTAGGGATTGGTGTCGGGACAATACTCGTCGGCTTCTGTTGTCGAATAGGCTTTAAGCGAACTCCTTTGGGCCGATTTGTTCTGTTCATAGTCCGACTGCTGGTCTAAAGATGTTTTTGCTCTTTCGCCCGTTTCGTCCTCCACGAACTTGACCTCCGGCTTACTCTTCGCCGAAACATGCTGCGGCAGCAAGAGCGCTGCCGCGAAGAGCATTAATAAGATTTTTCTGCACATATTCTTTTTTTTTCTTTACGGAACAAAGATGAAGCCTCCCTCAGGATAGACATATTGATTGTTGACCCATTTCACCTCCAGTAGCGGACAACCCATAAAGGCATCGTATGTCTCAGTCAGGAAATTCTCCTTCAAGGAAGCGTTGAGCTTTACGCTCTTCAGGCTCTTGCAGTTCATGAAACACAAAGCGTCTATCTCTGTCGCACTGGAAATGTCGATGGAAACGATGCCGCTGCCGGCAAAGGCCTGGTCTCCTATCTTTTTGACACTCGACGGAATCGTTACCGATTTGAGATTCTTACACCCGTTGAAGGTGGAACGGGGAAGGGTCGTGAGGTTCTCGGGCAATACAACTTCGGAAAGAAGGGTGCAGCCGGAGAACATGTCGTAGCTCATGAAGCCGGTAAGGTTGCGGGGGAACTTGACACTTTTCAGAGAGACGCAGTTTTGGAAACTTCCGCTCAACTCATGGATGGACTCTCCCTCAAAAACGACTTTTGCAAGCTTGGTGCAATTCTGGAATACGGAACCTTGGAGCTTTGTCACCGAAGCCGGGATGACAATCTCGGTGATGGCCGTCCCACGGAATGTGGCGTTTCGAATCTCTTTCAGTGTGGCCGGCAGTTTGATCGATTTTATTTTCGTTTCGGCAAACACGGCTCCTCTCATCGCTGTCACGGGATATTTCTTCCCCTTGTAGGGAATGTAGTCGGGAATCACGACGTCTTTTCCTGCAACGGCAGTGCCTTCCACCTTGGTAAGGAAGGCGTAGCCTTGTCCGCGACTGCTGGTGTGCAGGACATAGACCACTCCACCGATGTCGACCGTTGCCCCGGCCTCGTTTTCGTCTGTGATGACCGCTTGCTGCCCTCCGACAGACACCTCTTGCTTGTCAGGACGGGGGTTCCACGAGGTGAGATTTTGTTTTGTCGCATTTTGATAACCTCCGTGCTTGGCGAAATACGCTTTCGTGTCCTCGTTGATGAAGTTTTCTTTCAATGTGAAAAGCGGAGCGATAGAGGATTTGATCAGTGTCTTGTAGACTCGTCCGCTCAATACACTTGCTATCCTGTCGTGAATGCCGTTCAGCACCCAGTTGTGGATTTCGGAGTACTGATAATTGCTAATCGCTTCGTTATATTGCTCGACCAGCTCGTTGAGTTCGTTCGCTCTTCCTCCGACCTCGTCTTCCACATTGCCCAGACGACTGCCGGCAGGCGACAGATAGGCGATGGTGCCGCCCTCAAGACACTCCTTCAAAAGGAGGTATTCATCCACAAGACTTTGATTGTCGAGACAGGCGACGGAAGGTCTTTTCTCAACCCAGTCAACCTGTTTCGAAGCCTCTGTCGGAGGCATGGATGGCTTGACGGTCTTGACTCCCAGCTCTGCCTCGACAGGGTAGCCGAGCGGAGCAAAAAGTGCGGTGTGCTCCTTCGGAAGCCTTACCGTCGGAGTCTCGTCTTCCATGTTCCCGTCTTTCAGCCCCATCATCGACCTGTATTGTTCTTCGAGCTGTGCGTTTCTGCTGTCGGATGAGGAGCGTTTCTGTTGTTTTGAAGTTTTCCCCAACCCCTTTTGAAGCACTTGGTTCGTAATCTGCTCCGTCGCTGTGTCTACTGCTTTGTTGGGTATCTGTTTCACGGTCTCCTTTACGGCTTTCCCGAGATTCTTCAGTCTGCCCATCAGAGATTGGCCAGACGCTGTGGGAGCCGTGAAAAGAAGCATCAGGCAAAGAATGGAAATGGTTTTTGCTTTCATATAAATGGTCATTAAAAAGTCTTGAGTCGTTGTATTCGTCGGGCGCATACGCGCAAGCCCCGTTGCAAAGGTACGATTAAGTGAGGGAAAAACCAAATTTATTTGAGTTTTTCCGAGCGTGAGTACCTTCGATGCGCAGCATCAAAGGTAGTGCAAACCGAGCGAAATGCCAAATGAAAACACAAAAAAGCGGCCAACGGTGTTTATCCGCCAGTCGCTTTTTGAATGTTGAGGGTCAATTCTTAATTCTTAATTAAAAATTAATCGCTTGCCATTCCAGGCGGTTCACGCCGTCTTTCAGCGAGAAGTTCATGCCGACCTTCACTACGGGCTTGTTCTTCATCTTGAAGGCATCGGCGTAGCGGCGGGACTCAATCTGTGCGAGGGCTTCCTCCACGCTGCCATTAATCTTCAGCTC
>CAVGLH010000180.1:0-4566 GCA_963630065.1 Bacteroides fragilis
AGTCGAAATAGGGCTTGTAGGAACCATGGTAGGCCATTTGGCTTTCCAGTTTGCCGGTTACGAATCCCTTGGTCACGAGGTCCTGAATGATGCTGGCGTCGTGGGCAAACTCCTTGTCGTGGCGGATGAGCATGCGTATCTTGTCGTAGTCGATGCGGATGTTGGGATCCACCATCTTTTTGGAGAAATCGTATCCGTAGCTAATGTAATTGTCGATGAAGTTGAGCACCATGATGGAGTTGTACATCGTGGTCTTGCCATAACTCTTGATGGCGAAGCAATAGTTGTCGAACCAGGGTTTCATTACTTGCACCAGCTCATCTACAGAATGGTTGAAGGGTAGCACGCTGGCATAATATCCTAACATTTCTTTTACTTCTTCCTCCGTGAATCCTGTCATCTCGTTGAATTCGGGTGCTAAGGAATAGTTGGTGCCGATGTTGAAACCGCTCGTCAGGTCGTCCATGGTCACAGGGCTTACGCCCGTCACGAACACGCGGCCCAAAGCACCGCCTGCAGCACCCTTGATGGTGTCGAAGAAAAGGCGCAGATATCCCTCGCCGTGAGTCTGCTCGCGGTATCTCTTCTCGTGCTCCTTGTGGGCGAGAATCTGGTTGGTGAAATGGTCGTACTCGTCGATGAAGAGGTATATCTTCTGTCCTACCGCCGCGCATTGCTCGCAGAGGTAGGTCAGCTGTGCGACGGCATCCTCCCTCTGGTTCATCTCTTGCTTGATGCCGGGAGGAAGCAGGGAGGCGTATTTGTCGCAGAAGCTGCAGAACTTGATGTTGCAGTGGGAGTCCATGCCCTTCTGGTAGTTGTCGAGCCCTGCCGCAATCATGGCGAAGTTGAGGTGGATGACAAGGTAGGAGTTGCGCTCCGGTGTCGGGTATTGCCCGATGTAGAGCTTTCCGAAGAGGGTGTCAAACTGGTCCTTCTTGTTGATGTCGTAATAGTTTTCGAGCATGGAGATGGTGAGGCTCTTGCCGAAACGGCGAGGGCGCATATAGAAGAAGTACATGTGCGACTCTTCTATTTCCTCGATGAAGGGAGTCTTATCGACATAGTAGCAGTCTTCCTTGATGACATCCTCAAAGTTCTGCATTCCGTAGGGGATGCGCTTGCGGTAAATGCGCTTCTTTCTTTCTCTTATAGCCATATCTTCCTAAGTTTCTTTGCCAAAAATATGCTTTGTTGGTGCAAATTTACGATTATTATTTGATATTGCCTAAGATTTATCATATATTTAGGGTAAAAAAGTCTTAACGGAAGGATTATTTTGGCTTGACAAGACAGGAATCTTGCTTGTTTCCTTTGTTGTTTCAAAAAAATATATTAGTTTTGCACGTGAATATAAATAGCAGCAGAATGAAATATCCCATAGGCATACAGAGTTTCGAGACCATCATCGAGGACGGTTATCTTTACATAGACAAGACCGCGATGATTTATGACTTGGTTCAGAATGGTAAGGTTTACTTTCTGAGTCGCCCCCGGCGATTCGGCAAGTCCTTGCTTGTTTCTATCCTGGAGTGTTATTTCCAGGGAAAGAAGGAACTCTTCAAAGGATTGGCGATGGAGGGATTGGAGACGGAATGGAAGCAATATCCTGTGTTCCATATCGACTTCAATGGCAAGAACTTCACGGATGAAAAACAGCTTGAGGATACATTGCTTTCTTTCGTGGAAGCCCAGGAGAAAGTATATGGCAGAAGTCCGTTTGCCAAGACTTTGGGTGACCGCTTCATTGCCGTGCTCAAGGCTGCCCATGAAAAGACCGGACTGCGTGCCGTCGTGCTCGTCGATGAGTATGACAAGCCTTTGCTCGATGTGCTGGACACCGGCTTGGAGGTGACTGTCGACGGACAAAAGCGAAAGTTGGAAGACCGGAACCGAGAAGTGTTGAAGGGCTTTTATTCCGTTTTCAAGGCTGCCGACCAAGACCTTCAGTTCGTCTTGCTCACGGGAGTGACGAAGTTCTCGCAAGTGAGTGTGTTCAGCGGTTTCAACCAGCCCGAAGATATTAGTCTTTCAGCCCGTTATGATACGCTCCTCGGCATTACTGAGGGGGAACTTCATACAGTCTTCAAGGAGCAAATCAAGGAGATGGCGGAGGCGTATGAATTTACGGAAGACGAGATGAAGGCCAAGCTGAAACGGCAGTTTGACGGTTATCATTTCAGCCGTATGCTGAGAGGAGTGTATAATCCTTTCAGCGTGCTGCGTGCCTTCAAGGAGATGTGGATAGACGACTATTGGTTCAAGACGGGTTCGCCTACCTACTTGGTTCGTCTGCTCGCTCATTTCAAGGAGAACTTGAATGAAATGACAGGCAGGTATTATTCCACCAGCAAATTTGTGGATTACAAGGCAGACGTGGAAGCTCCACTCCCAATGCTTTATCAGAGTGGGTACTTGACAATCAAGAAATATAATCGTCTGACAAACTCCTATCTCTTGGATTTCCCAAATGACGAGGTGCGGAATGGCTTTGTCACCATGGTGACGACACACTATCTGAAACCGAAGGAAGACCCAGATGCGTGGATTCCTCAGGTGGTGGATGTTCTGGAGGACGGTGATTTGTCGCAGCTCGAAAAGCTCTTCACTTCCTTCCTGGCGAGCATTCCTTACAGTCAGCGCCGGCATGAGAACGAGCGTGAGAAGGAGCGTTATTTCCAATACACCTTTTATCTCATCATGCGCATGATAAGTTCTTACACGGTGTTCGTCGAGAAGGAACAGAGCGAGGGGAGGGTGGATTGCATCGTGGAGACCACCCACGATATCTACATCTTCGAGTTCAAGCTCGACGGCTCCGCCGAGGCTGCCCTCCAGCAGATAGAGGACAAGGGATATGCCCGGGAATATGCCACAGACGAGAGGCGCATCCACCAGATAGGTTGCAATTTCTCGTCGAAGACGGGGACAATTGATGGTTGGAAAGTGAAATAAAAAAGCAGTATGGGAAATTATCTAAATAAAGGCAATGACGGCTTTGCGTCGATCCGCAACTCAAAGTTTGCCGATAAGAGTATGTTGATAGCGGAGGTGAACTCTGTGATGATGACAGAGAATCGCTTCCTCTGCGTGACCCGTGCCCGAAGGTTTGGCAAGTCGGTGGCGGTAAAGATGCTCAATGCCTATTACGACCAGTCTTGTGATTCCCGTGAACTGTTTCAGGGACTGGCTGTCAGCAGGGACAAGGACTTCGAAAAACATCTGAATCATTATCCTGTGCTCTATCTCGACATGACAGACTTCGTGACGAAATACGGCAACGATGAGCATATCGTGGAGCATATCAAACGCGATATTAGCGAAGAACTCTTGGGGCTGTATGACGGTGTGACGCTGAAGTCCAGCGATGATTTGATGGACCTGCTCGTCAATATTGTTGCCCACACAGGCCAGAAGTTCATCTGTCTGATAGACGAATGGGATGCACTCTGCCGTGAGGGATATGAAAAACAAATGGATGAGTACGTCAATCTTCTGCGCCGTCTTTTCAAAGGAAGTATGTCAGAATATGTGTTTGCCTGCTCTTATATGACAGGCATTCTGCCCATCAAGCGGTACAATACCCAGTCGGCATTGAATAATTTCGATGAATATACCATGCTGAGTCCGGCTCAGTTGGCTCCTTATTTCGGATTTACGGAACAGGAAGTAGGGCAGTTGTGTGCCGAAGTCGGAATGGATGCGTATGAGATGAAACGTTGGTATGATGGATATGAACTGGGCGCGGAGAAGGCGATGTACAACCCTTATGCCGTGATGCGTGCCTTGAAGCGCAGGTCGTATGAGAGCTTTTGGACGAGTACCAATACTTTTGAGGGACTGAAACGCTATATCACGATGAACTTTGAAGGATTAAAAGATGATATTGTTCTTGCTCTCAATGATATTCCCGTGAAGGTGAATGTACTGCGTTTTAGCAATGACATGCACAAAGTGGAGTGCAAGGATGATGTGCTGACCCTTCTTTGTCACTTGGGGTATCTCTCTTACAACAATGAAACTAAATGCGCTTGCATTCCGAATCATGAAGTTCGCCAAGAGTTTGAATCAGCTATTGCGGATACAAGTTGGCGGGAAGTGACGAGTGCTTTACGGCAGTCGGAAAGATTGATGGATTGTTTGCTCAATGGTGAAGCCGACGAGGTGGCAACCAGTGTGGCAGAGGTACATGAGCAGAATACCAGTATTCTGCAATATAACGACGAGAATTCATTGGCTTGTGTGCTTTCCTTGGCGTTCTATACCGCAAGAAATCATTATGAGATGATTCGAGAGTTGCCAACGGGTAAGGGCTTTGCCGATATAGTGTTGTTGCCTTATCGCCATGTGGAAGCTCCGGCTGTTGTCTTGGAATTGAAGTGGAATCAAGATGCTGACACTGCCATCAGGCAAGTCAAGCGCCAAGGTTACACGAAGGTCTTGCAGCACTATGTAGGCGATGTGCTTCTTGTAGGTATCAACTATGATAAACGCACGAAAGTACATAGTTGTAGGATTGAGAGAATGACGAAGAAAAGATGACAGCCACACGGGCTTTTACCAGCC
>CAVGLH010000181.1:0-4565 GCA_963630065.1 Bacteroides fragilis
CTGATCATGAGCGAGCACAAAAGAATCACTACGACCCTCGCAAAGGCTAAGGCTCTCAAGCAGTATGTTGAGCCATTGATCACACGTTCTAAGAACGATACCACTACTTCACGTCGTGTTGTATTCCGTTATCTTCAGAACAAGTATGCTGTGAAGGAGTTGTTCGGTGTTGTTGCTGAGAAGGTGGCCAACCGTCCTGGTGGTTACACTCGCATCATCAAGCTCGGTACCCGTCAGGGTGACGCTGCTGAGATTGCTTTCATCGAGCTCGTTGACTTTGACGAGAACATGGCTAAGACTCCTAAGGCTGCTGCCAAGAAGACTCGTCGTAGCCGCAAGGCTACAAAGGCTGAGGAAGCTCCTGTAGAGGCTGCTCCCGTAGCAGAAGAGGCTCCAGCAGTGGAGGAGGCTCCTAAGGCTGAATAAGCAATAGGTATCTCAAATATATTTTCGGCGCTCTTGTCTTTCAGACAGGGGCGCTGTTTTGTTTCTTTGCGTCTTTAGGGTTATCCCTAACATTATTTAGGGGTTCTTTCCGCCCTGGTTTCATTTATTTGTTTTAATTTTGCACCAGATTTATTAGTTGTTCATTTAGAGTGTGTGATTATGAAAAAAATATGGCTTTTTGTTGTTTGCTCTTCCTTGTTGTTGAGCAGCTGTGATACTTATACTGGGTCTGGTGCTTACGCCGGTGGTTCTATCGGCAGCATTTTGGGGTCTGCCATTGGCGGTCTGTCGGGTGGCCCCCGCGGTTCTGACATGGGTACGCTCATCGGTATGGCGGGTGGTGCCGTAGTAGGTGGCATCGTGGGCAGTGCTGCCGACAGGGCCGAGTCTGCCAGCAGGAGCAGCGACTATAGCTCTGGGCGCAGTTACCATAGCCAGCGTTCCAATGACGACCAGGTGTATGTTTCGCGTGGCAATGGCAACTACAGTACTGGCAATTATTCCTCTTCCAGCAATCAGCAGCAGGTTTACGATTATCAGGGGAATGTGACCAACAACTCAGAGATTTTTGATTCCAACAACGGGGGTGACGACCGTCTGTATGATTTTAAGGGCACGGATTATACGGGCAATTATACTGCACAGCAGCCTACTACTTCCATTCCGACTGCTACAGTAGACCAGTTGGGTGCCAACTACACCTATTCTCCAACACTCGAAATCGTGAATGCCCGTTTTGTGGATGCCCATGAGGACAAGGTGTTGAGCCGCAACGAGACCTGCAAGTTGATTTTCGAAATCAGAAACAATGGCAAACAGACCGTTTACAATGTTGTACCCACGGTGATAGAGACCACTGGCAACAAGCATATCTTCATTTCGCCCAGTGTGCATATCGAGAAAATCGTTCCCGGCGATGGAGTACGGTATACTGCCATGGTAAAGGCCGACAACCGTTTGCGCAATGGTTATGCACGGTTCTGCGTGAGCGTCATCCATGAGGGCAAGGCCATCTCCAAGGTCAATGAGTTCAATATCCAGACACGAAAATAAAAAAGAAAAAGACGAGAGTTATCTCGTCTTTTCTTTTTTCTCTGCCTTTGCCTCTTTTTCCTTTTTCACCTTTTGCACTTTTGTCTCCTTTCCCATCAGCTTATTCTCGGGTTCAAACTCAGCCATTTCGAAATCAATCTTCGGGAGTTTGGTTTCTTCTGGTCTATACGGTATGCTGGAATGATCTATCATTTCCACTTTTACTGTACTTACTCCTTGTGACAGCATGTCGAGTTCCTTGGCTGCTCCCCAGGAGAGGTCGATGATTCTGCCCCTTCCGAAAGGGCCTCGGTCGATGACTTTCACCACCACACTCTTGCCGTTGCTCAGGTTGGTTACCTTCAGATGTGTGCCGAAGGGATAATACCGGTGGGCGCACACCAGACTGTCGTGGTGTATCTTCTGTCCGCTTGCCGTCCGTGCTCCCGTGGCTCGTTTGGAGTAATACGAAGCCTTGCCTTGTTGATGCTTTTGGGCATTGCAAGGGAGCGCGATCCATGTAGTCAATATGGCTAGGATGAAGGTTTTTATGTCCATAACTTCTCGATATTTTTTGCAAATATATAAAAAAATGATGAAAGATGCAAGTAAATATCAGAAAATCAGTATCTTTGTAACCTAAAAACAACCAATATGGAAAATAAAGTACCTAACGAGTGGAATAAGTTCTACCTGAAAGACGTATCGTTTGTCAATCTGATGATGCGCCGAATCTATAATGTCCTCATCGTTGCCAACCCCTACGATGCCTTCATGTTGGAGGACGACGGGCGCATCGAGGAGAAGATATATAATGAGTATATGGAGCTGGGGCTCCGCTATCCGCCCACCTTCACCCAGGTGTCTACCACCGAGGAGGCGGCAGAGGTGTTGCGCTCCACGGTCATCGACCTTGTCATCTGTATGCCGGGCAACGCCGACAACGATGCCTTCGACGTGGCGCGCGACATCAAGGGCAAGTTCCCGAATATCCACTGCGTGGTGCTCACCCCCTTCTCCCATGGCATTACCAAGCGAATGGAGAACGAGGACCTCAGCATCTTTGATTACGTCTTCTGTTGGTTGGGCAACACCAACCTCATCCTCTCCATCATCAAGTTGATAGAGGACAAGATGAACCTGGAGCACGACATCCAGGAGGCGGGTGTACAGATGATCCTTTTGGTAGAGGATTCCATCCGCTTCTACAGTTCGATACTCCCCAACCTCTATAATTACATCCTGGAGCAGAGCAAGAATTTTTCACAGGAAGCCCTCAACCGCCATGCCGCCACCATGCGAATGCGTGGCCGCCCCAAGGTGGTGCTGGCCCGTACCTACGAGGAGGCCTTGCGACTCTACGACAAATATTCCGACAACACCCTCGGTGTGATCAGCGACGCCCGTTATCCCTTGGAAGACGCTGCGGTGAAAACCGACACCTTCGGTAGGGAGAAAGACCCCGAGGCAGGACTCAAGCTCTTCCGCCACATCCGCAGCAAAGACCCCTTTGTGCCGCTCATCCTGGAGAGTAATGAGAGCGAGAACCGTGGCAAGGCAGAGGCCGAGGGCTTCCGTTTCGTAGACAAGAACTCGAAGAAGATGAGCGTAGACCTCCGAAGGTTGATGGAGGAACACATGGGGTTCGGCGACTTCATCTTCCGCGACCCGAAGACCCATGAGGAAATCATGCGCATCCGCAGTCTGAAGGAGTTGCAGGACAATATCTTCCGCATCCCCAACGACTCGATGCTCTACCATATCAGCCGCAACCACATGAGCCGCTGGCTCTGTGCCCGTGCCATCTTCCCAGTCTCCGCCTTCCTGAAGCACGTGACCTGGGAAAAGTTGCAGGACGTGGATGCCCACCGGCAGATTATCTTCGATGCCATCGTGCAATACCGCCACATGAAGAACCTCGGCGTGGTGGCCGTCTTCGACCGCATGAAGTTTGACAAGTACGCCCACTTCGCCCGCATCGGCGAAGGGTCGCTGGGCGGAAAGGGTAGGGGCCTCGCCTTCCTCGACAACGTGATCAAGCGCCATCCCGAGTTCAACCAGTATGAGAACACCACGGTGCAGATACCCAAGACCGTGGTGCTCTGCACCGACATCTTCGATGCCTTCATGCAGGACAACAACCTCTATCCGATAGCCCTGAGCGATGCCAGCGACGAGGAAATCCTGCGCCACTTCCTCCGTGCCCAGTTGCCCGACTCGCTGATAGCCGACTTCTTCACCTTCTTCGAGGCCACGAAGAGTCCGATAGCCGTCCGCTCCAGTTCACTGTTGGAGGATGCCCACTACCAGCCTTTCGCCGGCATCTATTCCACCTATATGATACCCTGTCTGGAGGACAAATACCAGATGCTCCAGATGTTGGCCTGTGCCATCAAGGGCGTGTATGCCTCCGTGTTCTACCGCGACTCCAAGGCCTATATGACCGCCACCCGCAATGTCATCGACCAGGAGAAGATGGCCGTGATTCTGCAACAGGTGGTGGGCAAGGACTACGACGGGCGGTTCTATCCCACGATGAGCGGTGTGCTCCGTTCGCTCAACTATTATCCGATAGGCGACGAGACGGCGGAGGAGGGCATCGCCAGTCTGGCTCTCGGACTGGGCAAGTATATCGTGGACGGCGGCCAGACCCTGCGCGTCTGTCCCTACCATCCCAGCCAGGTGCTGCAGACCTCAGAGGTGGAAAAGGCATTGAGCGAGACACAGACCCAGTTCTATGCCCTCGACATGAAGCATGTGGGCGACGACTTCAAGGTAGACGATGGTTTTAATATCCTCAAGGTAAAGGTGAAGGATGCCGTCGCCGACGGTTCGCTCCAGTACATCGCCTCCACCTTCGACCCCTACGACCAGGTGCTTTATGACGGAGTTTACGAGAATGGCCGCAAGGTCATCACTTTCAGCAGTGTCCTCCAGCACGGAGTGATTCCATTGCCCGAGATTCTCCAGATGTCGATGACCTACGGTGCCGGGGCCATGCGCCGTCCCGTGGAGATTGAGTTTGCCGCCAACATCCATGCCGACAAGACCTGCGACTTCTATCTCCTCCAGATCCGTCCCATCGT
>CAVGLH010000182.1:0-4558 GCA_963630065.1 Bacteroides fragilis
AGAAGAAGGGCGAGGCTCTCAATGGCATCGTTCTTACTATCGCTGCCAAGGTGAGTGCCACAGGCCAGCTCTATGGCTCTGTAAACGCTGCCACTGTAGCTGAGGAGCTCGCCAAGAAGGGTATCGAGGTGGATCGCAAGATTATCACTATGAAGGATGCCAAGAAGGTGGGTGAGTACGAGGCTACTGTTCACTATCACAAGGAAGTTGAGGTAAAGGTTGCCGTTAACGTGGTTGCTGAGAACGCACCTGTTGCAGCTCCTGTTGCTGAGGAGGCTCCCGTTGAGGCTGCTGCAGAGGAGGAAGCTCCCGCAGCTGAGTAATACCCTCGTAGGTTCTTAACTCGCAATTATAATCTCAAATCAAATTTCAAGTACGATAATTTTCGCACTGTAAAGCATATTATGATAAGGATCCCCATTTGCCGCAAGGCAGTGGGGATTTTTTTGTTGTATGCATAACTATTATTAGAAAAAAATATCCTTATTCTCAAAAAAATGTTGTATCTTTGCAGTCGATTTCGGGAAAATCCGTTAAATCGTCGAAATTGACGGCTTTGTGCGAGAAAAACTGGAGTCAAATCATAACTAACAAATTAAAAAATAAGAATAAAATGAAAGCATTTGTTTTCCCCGGACAGGGTTCGCAGTTCGTAGGCATGGGCAAGGACCTCTACGATAACAACGCATTGGCAAAGGAACTTTTTGATAAGGCCGACGAAATCCTCGGCTTCAAGATTACCGACATTATGTTCGCTGGCACCGACGACCAGCTGAAGGAGACCAAGGTTACCCAGCCTGCCGTGTTCCTCCACTCTGTCATCTCTGCCCTCTGCCTCGGCGAGGACTTCAAGCCAGCTATGGTGGCTGGTCACTCTCTCGGTGAGTTCTCTGCCTTGGTTGCTGCCGGCGCCATGGCTTTCGAGGACGGCTTGAAACTCGTTGCCGCCCGTGCCAACGCTATGCAGAAGGCTTGCGAGGCCAACCCTGGCACCATGGCCGCCATCATCGGTTTGCCCGATGAGAAGGTGGAGGAAATCTGCGCTGAGGTTAGCTCCGAGGGCAACGTGGTGGTTGCAGCCAACTACAACTGTCCCGGCCAGCTCGTAATCTCCGGCAACACCGACGCCATCAACGCCGCTTGCGAGAAGTTGAAGGAGGCCGGTGCCAAGCGTGCATTGCCATTGAAGGTGGGCGGTGCTTTCCACTCTCCATTGATGCAGCCAGCCAAGGACGAACTCCAGGCAGCCATAGAGAAGACAGCCTTCTCTGCTCCTAAGTGCCCTGTTTACCAGAATGTGGACGGCAAGCCCCACACCGACCCAGCCGAGATTCAGCAGAACCTCATCGCACAGCTCACCAGCTCCGTACGCTGGACATCTTCTGTTCAGGCTATGATCGCCGACGGTGCCGACGACTTCACAGAGTGTGGTCCTGGCAAGGCTTTGCAGGGAATGATTGGCCGTATCGACAAGACAGTGGCCGCTCACGGAATCGCATAAATGTTGGTATGAAAGAAAAAGTCGTAATCTATCAAGTTCTTCCACGACTCTTCGGCAATCGCAATGCCACCCGCAAGGAGAACGGCACGAAAGAAGAGAACGGTTGTGGAAAACTGAATCATTTCACCGACGCAGTATTAGCCCATATCCACGATATGGGCTTTACGCATATTTGGTATACCGGCGTGATACGCCATGCCACCCAGACCAACTACTCGTCCTACGGCATTCCAACCCAGCATGCCGAGGTGGTGAAGGGCAAGGCCGGTTCGCCATACGCCATTACCGACTATTATGACATCGACCCCGACTTGGCGGAGAATGTCAGCCTTCGCATGAAGGAATGGGAGAGTCTGATCGCGCGCACCCACAAGGCTGGCATGAAGGTGATTATGGACTTCGTGCCCAATCACGTGGCCCGTGAGTATCATTCCATCTGCAAGCCGGATGGGGTGAGAGACCTCGGCGAGGATGATGACCCCAATATGCATTTCTCTACGGCCAACAACTTCTATTATGCCTGGGGCGACCTCGACCTGTACGATGTGCGCCGCTCCAACCCCGAATTCAAGGCTTTCTCGGAAAAGGATGCCAAGATATTCGAGCCATACGAGGAGAAACCGGCCAAGGCTACGGGCAACGACCGCTTCGACAACCGTCCGGGTTGCAACGACTGGTATGAGACCGTGAAGCTCAACTATGGCGTGGACTATTGCGACGCCGGCGGCCGGAGTTATCACTATGAACCAGTGCCAAGCACCTGGGGTAAGATGACCGACATCCTGCTCTTCTGGGCAAGCAAGGGCGTGGATGGCTTCCGCTGCGACATGGCGGAGATGGTGCCCACGGCATTCTGGTCTTATGCAACCCAGATATTGAAGTCGAAATACCCTCATGTCGTCATCATCGGTGAGGTGTACGCCCCCAACCAGTATCGCAACTATGTGAAGGCTGGTTTCGATTACCTGTATGACAAGGTGGGCATGTATGACTGCTTGCGCGGTGTGATTCGTGGCGAGCGTCCGGCTGCCAGTATCACTCATGAGTGGCAGGTGGTGGACGACATCCGCGACCACATGCTCTATTTCCTGGAGAACCACGACGAGCAGCGCATCGCCAGCGACTTCTTCTGCGGAGATGCCGAGAAGGCGATTCCAGCCGCCGCCATGAGCCTCTTTTTCCAGAAGAACCCCTTCATGCTCTATGCCGGGCAGGAGTTTGGCGAGAAGGGTATGGACAAGGAGGGTTTCAGCGGAGTAGACGGCCGCACCACGATATTCGACTATTGGAGTCCCGCCACCTTGGCGCATGCCTACGAGTCGCCTCTCTCGCCCAGAACCGGCCGTCTGTCGGCAGAAAGCAAGGCCTTGGCTTTGAAGTATCGTCATCTTCTTCGCCTCGCCAACGAGGAGGCGGCTATCCGTGAGGGCGATACGTTCGACTTGATGTACGTCAATCCCTGTAGCGACCATTTCGACCCGCGCACCAATTTCGCTTTCCTTCGCAAGAAAGGCAATGAGGTGGTGTTCGTGGTGCTCAACTTCTCTCAGGAAACTCGTGACTTGAGCGTCTGCATCCCTGGCCATGCCTTCGACTTCTTCCAGCTCAAGGAGGAGGAAGTGGCTGTGAGAGAGTTGATTTCCGGAGAGAAGAAGAACGTGGAGCTGAAGAGAGACGGTCTCTTCCCCGTGAGGGTGGAGCCCAACGGAGTAAGTATCTATAAATTCAATGTCAAGATGGAAGAGAGTGAATTCATATTGAATGAGCACCACAAGGAGGAGTTCCCTCCGGCTCATACGGCAGAGCATCTGCTCAACCAGTTGATGGTTCGCATGTTTGGCTGCGAGCGCAGCAAGAACGCCCACATCGAGCGCAAGAAGAGCAAGATGACATTCGTCATCGACCACAAGCCTTCGCGCCAGGAGGAGAAGGCGATCGAGGTGGAGATGAACCGTCTGATAGCCGACGACATGCCCGTGACATTCGAATTTGTAGACCGCGACCACATACCTTCCGACGTGAAGATCGACCGCTTGCCCGAGGATGCCAGCGAGACGCTTCGCCTGGTGCGCATCGGCGACTACGATGTATGTCCGTGCATCGGCAAGCACGTTCGTTCTACGGCTCAGATAGGCAAGTTTGTGATGCTCGGCACCAATTGGGACGAGCAGTCTCACTCATTGCGCATCCGTTTCAAGATAGTGCAGTAATGTCAAATGGTTGATATTTGGATAAAATGAAGAAAATAAAGACCTTGTTTCTCAGCTTGATGCTGGGAACAGCATTGCAGGCCGGCGCACAGGCGGCATGGCAAGAGAAGGTGACGGTGCTGAAGGGCATCGCCGTGGAGGGAGCTGACACTGCTGCCTTCCATCAGGACAAGACCTGTCCGGAGGTGTTGCTGGAAACGACATTGGGCAATATCCGCATCGCCCTCTACAACGACACGCCCCTCCATCGTGACAATTTCCTGAAGTGGGTGGACAACGGCTATTACACCGGTTGCATCTTCCATCGCGTCATCAAGAACTTCATGGTGCAGGCTGGCGACCCTTCCACTCGTAAGGTGACACCGGGAAAGGTGGAGAAATTCGATACTGCCTATACGGTGCCTGCTGAAATCCTCTATCCCAAGTATTACCACAAGCGCGGCCAGCTCTGTGCTGCCCGTGAGGGAGACGACGAGAACCCCAAGTTTGCCTCTGCCCCTTGTGACTTTTACATCACATGGGGCAGAAACTACTCCCCACGCCAGATGGAATACACCTTTGACAAGGAACGTCGTGAGGGCAGGGCGTATGTGCTGCCCAACAAGCAGGTGATGGACGGCTACGTGAAGCATGGCGGCGTGCCCCACCTCGATGGCGGATACACCGTCTTTGGCGAGGTGCTGGAGGGAATGGACGTGGTCGATAAGATACAGAACGTGGCGACGAACAAGAACAACAACGACCGCCCCTTGGAGGATGTCATCATCCTGAAGGCTTCGAGGGTAAAGTAATTCAACTTTCGGAAGTTCCGAAAGAAGGGAAGTTAAGGGGAGTTAAGTGAAGTTAT
>CAVGLH010000183.1:0-4543 GCA_963630065.1 Bacteroides fragilis
CGGAAAACTCGCACCCAGCCCAGAGCTAGATGCGAGTTTCGCCGTTTACATCCTCCATCACCACTTCAGCTTGCCGTACTTCTCCTTGTACCAAAGCTGCCAGCCATTCACCAGGTTCTGCCATACCACGTAGGCCCCCGGCGCCACGGCGGCAAGGGGGTTGAGGAAGGTGAGGGTGAGCCAGATGCCCACTATCGTATTCTTCTGGCCTAACGCCTGCCCGGCACTGATGCTGGCACCGTAATGCCGACCAACGGCCTTGCCGATGGTAAACTGGAGGAGACAGACGAACAAGGGAACAATGAGCAGCAATGCCAATATCCGCCCCGACACCTCGGCATGGAGGATGTTCCGCACCGTCTCGCCCATCAGGATGACAAGGTTGAAGCACCACATGTAGAAGCCCAGGTCCTTCACGCTCTTCACCCTCTCCACAAACTTGGGCACGAAGCGACGGCTCAGCAAAGCCAAAAGCAGGGGGACTACCAAGACCGTGGTGACATTGCGGAACACCATCGCACTCATCATCAAAAAGGAGACATCCGCCCCCTTCTCCACCATCGGGAAGAGACTGGGGATAATGACCATCGTGAAGATATTGGCGATGACCGTATAGGTGGTGAGCGAACCGATGCTGCCGCCCAACTTCTCCGTCACCACCGCCACAGCCGCTGCCGTGGGACAGATGAAGCAGATGAACGCTCCCTCCAGCACGAGCTTGGTATCATAATCGGAGCCGAACTCCATGATGAGAAGCACCATCATCAATGCCAAAGAGGTGCGGATGAGCTGAAGGATGAAATGCCACGCCTTCGGCTTCATCTCCTTGATTTCTATCTTGCAGAAAGTGACATAGAGCAGGGCGAAGAGCACCGCCGGCATCAACGACAACAGATGGGGGCCCACGGCATCACCCACAGGCTCCAAAAACGGGACGCTGGCAAATATCAGATAGCCCACGGCTCCCAACACCATGGAACACGGCAAGGAAAACTTCCTTGCAAACGCTAACAGTTTCTTCATACCTTATTATATTTATTACTCTCTCTCTCTTCCCCCCCCCCTTGTATTCAAGACAGGAGGTCCAGTATTCCCCCCCCTTATTTTGAGAATCCTGATTTTCAGACCACCACGCAAGTCTTCCGTCTTGTCCATGTTGAGTTTCTTACGGATGTGCGAGCGCTGGCTCGTGATGTTCGACTCCGTCTTGCCCAGTATCCGGCAAATGTCCTTGAGCGTCTTGCCCTGCAGAATGAGTTTGCAGATGTCTATCTCGCTCTTGGTGAGCGTGGGACAAAGCTGCGCAAACATCAGCTGCTCAATCTCCTCGTTCTTGAAATGGTCGGACACATTGCGGCGAATCCTCTCCTTCGACTCGGGCGTGAGCCTGTCTATCAGCGAGCTGGCCTTCGTCTTCTCCTCGTCATTCAGACTGGCCAGCATCTCAAGCGCCTTCTTCTCCTCGCTCTTTACATGCATCGGCTGGCGCAGCCCCTTGGTTATAAACTTGCTGTTATAGAACAGGACAAAGAAGATGAGCAGATAGCCTATGAAAAAGATACGCAAGATGCGCACGTTAAAGGCAAAGCTCCCCAGGCTGCAAACGACGGCAAGGTCTATGGTGAGCAGCGACACGATGACCATCGCGAGCCGGCGCAGCCTCACCGACAACGCGACAACCGCCAGAATCAGGATAATGTTGAAATTGCCCAATACATGAGGGCTTTGCACCCCATATACAAAAGCCTGATAGAGCGACTCGGAGGAGAGCTTGACTGCGATTTCCACAAAGAACACCCACAAGGAAGCTCTTGTGGAAAGCCAGTTGCGCCAGAAAGCCACCTGCAGGCCGATGAGGAAGATGAGCTGAAACCAGTTGAAAACATCAAAGGCCAGCGGATGCAAGTAGTCGTTGAGCCCGCAAAGATTGGCGGGGATATACAGCACCTCGGCAAAAGAAGTAAGCATAAAGCATAAGAGCCTTCTGCGGTCTGCAAGACCGCAAGACGCGGGCATCTTGAGATACTCCAACTTTCCCATCCATTTTAAAAACAACCTTTCTATTGACATGTCTGTAATGATCGCTTGACAAAAATTTGAGTTTTACTATTTTCGTTTGCAAAGTTACACAAAATTAGATATAAAAAGAAAAATTCTATACTTTCTTAGCACTTTTCAGTATTTTTCAGTGTAAAATTAACAAAAAAACAAGCATTTCAGTATTTTTCAGTGCTTTCCCACTTGGATGTTCCGGCCAGACACTGTATCTTTGCAAGTGCGAAACAAAAATAAAAGACATCATCATCTACTTATCCGCTTGCTGTCATTTTTTTTTCGGGCAAGCGGCAAAATTATTAAAAAGAAAGAAGCCCTTCCGAATCGAAGCGAGTTCGACGGGAAGGGCATTCTCATGGATCCATTTATATATAAGCTGTAGCTTAGTCTTTGTTGCTGCGCTTGCGCTTCAAGTGGTCAAGCTCCACCTTGCGCATACGCATGTTCTTGGGAGTTACCTCCACATATTCGTCTTCGCGGATATACTCCAGGCATTCCTCCAGGCTCATCACGGTCTTGGGGATGACGCGGGCCTTGTCGTCGGAACCGGAGGCGCGCACGTTGGTGAGCTGCTTGGCCTTGGTCACGTTGATGACGAGGTCGTTGTCGTGAACGTGCTCGCCCACTACCTGGCCGCCGTAAACCTCCTCGCCCGGGTCGATGAAGAACTTGCCGCGGTCTTGCAGCTTGTCGATGGCGTAAGCGTAGGCGGTACCTGTCTCCAGGGCTATCATGCTACCGTTGGTGCGGCGGCTGATCTCTCCCTTGTAGGGCTGGTACTCCTTGAAGCGGTGGGCCATGATGGCCTCGCCCTGGGAAGCGGTGAGCACATTGGTACGAAGGCCGATGATGCCGCGCGAAGGAATGTCGAACTCGATGTCTACACGCTCGCCCATGTTGAGCATGGAGGTCATGTCGCCCTTGCGGCGGGTCACCATGTCAATCATCTTGGAGGCAAACTCCTCGGGCACGTTGATGGTCAGCTCCTCGATAGGCTCGCACTTCACGCCGTCGATCTCCTTGTAGATTACCTGGGGCTGACCCACCTGCAATTCATAGCCCTCGCGGCGCATAGTCTCGATGAGCACGGAGAGATGGAGCACACCACGCCCTGATACAATCCACTTGTCGGTGCTGTCCTCGAAAGGAGCCACACGGAGAGCAAGGTTCTTCTCAAGCTCCTTGTTCAGACGCTCCTGGATGTGGCGGGAAGTACAGAACTTGCCTTCCTTGCCGAAGAAAGGAGAATCGTTGATGGTGAAGAGCATGCTCATGGTAGGCTCGTCGACAGCGATAGGAGGAAGAGGCTCGGGATTTTCGTAGTCGCAGATAGTATCGCCAATCTCGAACTTCTCCAGGCCGATTACGGCGCAGATGTCGCCGGAGTCTACATGGTCGGTCTTCTGGTGGCCCATGCCCTCGAAGGTATGGAGCTCCTTGATTTTGGTCTTCTCCTGTGTGCCGTCGCGGTGGCAGATGGTCACGTTCATGCCATCCTTCAAGGTTCCGCGGTGTACACGGCCCACGGCGATGCGTCCGGTATAGGAGCTATAGTCGAGAGAAGTGATCAGGAGCTGGGGAGTGCCCTCCAACTGCTTGGGAGCTGGGATAATCTCCACAATCTTGTCGAGCAGATAGTCGATATTGTCGGTAGGCTTATTGTAGTCCTCGCCCATCCAGCCGTTCTTGGCCGAGCCATACACCACGGTGAAGTCGAGCTGCTCCTCGGTGGCGTCGAGGTCGCACATCAAGTCGAACACCATCTCGTACACCTCCTCGGGGCGGCAGTTGGGCTTGTCTACCTTGTTTACCACCACGATAGGCTTCAAGCCTAGCTGCAAAGCCTTCTGGAGCACAAAACGGGTCTGGGGCATCGGGCCCTCGAAAGCATCAACAAGGAGGAGGCAGCCGTCTGCCATATTGAGCACACGCTCCACCTCACCGCCGAAGTCGGAGTGTCCGGGAGTATCGAGGATATTGATTTTAGTACCTTTCCAGTTGATAGACACATTCTTGGAGAGAATGGTTATACCACGCTCACGCTCCAGGTCGTTGGAGTCGAGCACTTCGCCACTGTTATCCTGGCCGTCACGGAACAGCTTTCCAGCGAGCATCATCTTGTCGACCAATGTAGTCTTACCGTGGTCAACATGCGCAATAACTGCAATGTTTCTAATGTCTTGCATTTCTTATTTACCTTAAATACTTTTGAATTTGGGTGCAAAATTACAAAAAAATCCCGAAAAATTTGCATAATCCACTGAAAAGTTGTACCTTTGCACCGCATTTTTGATGAAACCGCCGTGAGGAAGGTCGGAAGATGCACTATTGAAATAATCATTATAAATATTTTAAGTAACAAAGCTATGTATTTAGACAAAGCAAAAAAAGAAGAGATCTTTAGCAAGTACGGAAAGTCCAACTCTGATACTGGTTCTGCTGAGAGCCAGATAGCATTGTTCTCATACCGTATTGCTCATTTGACGGA
>CAVGLH010000184.1:0-4527 GCA_963630065.1 Bacteroides fragilis
AATGGCTCGTTCAGACCTACGGATGCCAGGACGAGAAATTCACCAAGCCCGTGGAAATGATGATGCTTACCTCCCGTGAGGCATGCGTCAACTATATGATGCCGCTCGGACTTCACCACATCTTCAAGTTCGACCACCACTATGGTCCTGAGCCCGACGGCTTCATCGCCAGCTACCCCTTGGAGTGGTGCCCCGTGTATTACCACAAGGCTGACAGCGTTGGAATAGGCTTCGAACGGTCTTCTAACGGCACAAATGCCGTGGGACAATATCCCGAACCATACCGCAGCCAGTACGACAACATCGAGACCTGCCCCGAGGAGTATCTGCTGTGGTTCCATCATGTGCCTTGGACCTACAAGATGAAATCCGGCAGCACACTGTGGGAAGAACTCTGCATGAAGTACAACCAAGGCGTGGCGATGGTAGAGGTGTACCGCGACTATTGGCACACAAGCGCCAAGCCATACATGAAGGGGCATGAAGCGGAATGGGAAATGACAGACTCGCTGCTCAACGTGCAACTCGACAATGCCAAGGAATGGCGAAATGTCTGTCTGAAGTATTTCCAAAGCTTCTCTAAAATGAATATTTATGAATAAGAGCAAAAAGAAATTCAGTTTTTGGGTGGCATTGGCTCTCTTCTGCTGCATCAATATACAAGCAAGTGTAAAACTTCAAAAGCAAGGCACAGCCACCCAGCTCATCGTCAAAGGAAAGCCGATGCTGCTCCTCGCCGGGGAACTGAGCAACTCGGCGGCTACAAACGCCGGCGACATTGCCGCTGCCTTCGAGAGCATGAGCCAAAGCGGAGTAAATTCCGCCTTCGTACCTGCGTATTGGGAATTTATCGAACCCTGCGAAGGGAAGTTTGATTACAGCCTGGTAGACTGTGTCATCTCAACGGCAAGGAAACACAACATGAAAGTTGTCCTCCTGTGGTTTGGTGCCTGGAAGAACTCCATGAGTTGCTACACTCCCCTGTGGGTGAAGGAAAACACCAAGCGTTTTCCCCGTGCCTTGACAGAGAGCGGAAAGCCCCTGGAGATTGTCTCCGCCTTCAGCAATGAACTCCTGCAAGCGGACAAACGGGCTTTTTGCGAACTGATGAAGCACATCAAGGCGGTGGACGAGCAGCAGAACACCGTGGTGATGGTGCAGGTGGAAAACGAGATAGGCATGCTGGAATCGGCACGCGACCACTCGCCGCTCGCCGAGAAAGCCTACAAGCAGCAAGTGCCTGCCACCCTTCTCAAAGCCTTGAAAATAGGAAGTAAAGGCACCTGGGCGGAAGTCTTCGGCACAGACCGCTATGCAGACGAGAAGTTTCAGGCATACCACTACGCCAAGTATGTGGAGCAGTTAGCCTCTGCCGGCAAGTCCATCTACGACATCCCGATGTACGTGAACGCCGCCATGGACAGCCGCGGCAGGAAGCCGGGTGAATATCCTTCGGCTGGTCCCCTCGCCCACCTCATCGACATTTGGAAAAGTGCCGCACCCAGCATCGACATCTATGCACCCGACATCTACGATACGGGTTACAAGGGTTGGGTGGCAAAATACAAGCGTGCCGACAACCCGTTCTTCACTCCCGAGGTGAGATGCGATGCCAACAGCGGCGTGAAAGCCTACTATTCGTTTGGCGAGGTTGATGCCATCAGTTTCAGTCCGTTCGCACTCGACCAAGCATCCTCCAACGTACAAGGAACCATACGGGATGCGTACCGATTGATAGACAACCTGTCCCCTATCCTCCTGCAACACCAGGGGAAGGCAAGCAACTGGGGACTCCTCTTCGACCAAGAGGACAAGGAGCGAATCATCGAGGACGGTGACTTGACCATGACGTGCCGACATTACTTCACACTGCCATGGGACCCACGCGCCACCGACGGAAGCAAATGGCCCGAAGGCGGAGGACTTGTCATAAAACTTGCCAAGAACGAATACCTCATTGCCGGCAACGGAATCGTCATCACTTTCCAGAGCAAGAGCGAAAAGCTGCAAGCAGAGGAAAAGAGACTTGGCGAGGACGGATTCGCCGACAACGGTAACCAGGCCGACAAAGCCACCCAACGGCCATTCAAGGGAAAGCGCATCGGGATCAGCTTTGTCGACCAGGTAGAAGTAGACGACAATGCACAACTCAAGTTTATACGCCGCGACAATGGCGACCAAGACCACCAGGGAAGGCATGCACGCATCTCCTGTGGAGAAAACAAGCTATTGCACGTTAAACTGTACGAATATTGGTGGCGGAAATGACGGAGAAGCCGTCGGCAGGACTGCAGAACACAGTGCCCTCCACCGGTTGCACGGGACGGGCGAGGGAGGCTGACGTGTTGACCACATAGTCGATGTCGTCGCCCTTCATCCTGATGTGCTGGAAGTTGTGGATGTGTCCGCAGGCATAGATTGCCACATTCTTGTATTTCCTGAGAATGGGCAGCACACGCTTCTGCATGTCGGTGCGCTCGCTCTCGCGCTTGTCCGTATAAGCATAGATGGGGTGATGGCCCACCACGACCACCCAGTCTTCGCGGGCGTTCTTCAGCGTCGTGTCGAGCCAGTCGAGCTCTGCCTGCATATCCTGCTTGCAAGCATCGGGATAGACCGTGCTGTCCTCCTGGTAACGGTCGATGAGGGGTGTGGTGTCGAGGAAGACGATGCGCAAGGTCATGCCCTTCTTTTCGAACACCTTTGTATAATAGCGTGCCGGCATCATCCAGCGGCGTGACACCTTGCCATAGTCGAGCACCGCCTGTGTGTTGCCTCGGTACTCATGGTTGCCCAACACGGGAAACCAGTCGAGCATCAGCTCGGGATGGGAATAAACCTGTTCATAGTTGGTTGTCCAAAGGGGGTCTTGCGTGGAAGCCACGCCGTTGAAGTGGTGGATGTCGCCCACGGCGAGCACGCACTTGGGACCTATGGTCTCCGCCATCGTGCCCATCAGCTCGGCTATGGTTTTCTGGTCGTAGTAGCCGTTGCGCCCCAGGTCGTTGGCCATGTAGAGGGTCACGTCGCCCTTCATCTTCTGCCACTCTGCGGTGTTGGCACTCTTGTTTTCAACTACAGTGGATACGGGGGTCTGCGCCTGCACCTGCAAGCCACCCGCCAACAAACTTGCGGTCAATGCGAATGTGGCAAGTCCTTTGCCACAAAGCCTGAAAACATTCTTTCTCATTTCCTTCTTTTATATCGATTACAAAATTCGGGTGCAAAGGTAGGGGGATTATGTGACAGGCGTGTTACAAGCCTTTGAAAAAGCCGATAATGCGTGTTACAATTCCGTTGCGGCAAAAGGCGAAGCGAAGGAAAACACTGTCCTTTTCAAAAGATTTCCAGAGAAACCACACCATTCTCGATTATTATTCGTACCTTTGTCCGTGAAATAAAAAATCAATAGCAAGAAAAGCAATTATCATGACTGAGAACAGCAAGCAGAACATTGACGAACTGAGTCTCCAGAAGGCAGAACGGCTCTTCGAGTCGGGCGACATCAGGAAGATGGAGGTGGGCACAGCCAAGGGGTTGTGCCAGATACACCGTTACCTCTTCGACGGTCTCTACGACTTCGCCGGCAAGGTTCGCACGCTCAACATAGCCAAGGGCGGCTTCCGCTTCGCCAACAGCCTCTATCTCGACGCCATCCTCCCCGTGATAGAGAAGATGCCGGAGACCACCTTCGAGGAAATCATCGCCAAGTATGTGGAGATGAACGTGGCCCATCCCTTCATGGAGGGCAACGGCAGAGCCACTCGCATTTGGCTCGACCTCATCCTGAGGAAGAACCTGGGCATGGTGGTAGATTGGCGCAAGGTGGGCAAGGAGCAGTATCTGCAAGCGATGGAGCGAAGCCCTATCAACGACCTGGAGCTCCGCTTCCTGCTACAGCCCGCCCTCACCGACCAAGTGGACGACCGCGAAGTCATCTTCAAGGGAATCGAACTCTCATACTACTACGAAGGATATGAGAGAGGGTAAAACAAGAGGGAGTATAGCTAATTGCGAAGAAAAAGAAGTCATCAAACAAGCCCTCAGCAGGGAAGTTGCTGTACTATCATAATTTTCAAAATAGACCGCACACCGCACAAATGCAACATAACATTCTAATATGCAACCACTTACAGAGTGTAGTCTCATCCTAAGACCGCACGGAGACAGCACTTGGACAGCACGAGGTCGATTTTGTGCTGTCCAAGTGCGGTGTGCGTGCGGTGAGAAAGCAACACCGCACAGGTTCAAAATCACTGTACTACAACAAGTTACACCACACCTTGTGCGGTGTGCGGTCAAAATCGTTATTGGGAACTCGCCAAACTATTGGCAGACATCAGCGAAATCATGTCTGTGGGCATAAAGAAGACTATCTGTTTACGACTGTCAGTCTGTCTCTATCAGACAGCCAGACTGTCCCAGTCAGACAGTCTGCGTTACGATGGGACAGAGGAGTCTTAAAGTACTGAAAAAAAATCACCAAGTAACCACACAAATAACAAATATGCCCCATGGAGAGAATTA
>CAVGLH010000185.1:0-4465 GCA_963630065.1 Bacteroides fragilis
CCGCCACCACGATGCCCTGGCGGATGGTAAAGTCGGGGAACTCGTTCTTGCGCATATTCGGCAAGCTGTAGATGCCGAAGGCGACGAGGCAGCACACCACCACAATGACTATCTGGCGGTAGTGCATCGCCCATTCCACTATATTTCGTTTCTTCATTTTTCACTCTTCACTTTCATCCCCGTACATACTTTCTGTTGTCCCTCAACGATGACCCTGTCACCGCTTTTCAGTCCGCTTTCGACAACCACACCGTTGCTCCTATACTCACCAAGGGTGATGCTCTGGCGCACAGCCTTGCCTCCCTCGTCCACCCATACGAAGTTGGAGTTGTCATCGGCAAGCTGAACGAGGTGGGCAGGAATGACGATGGGCGCAAAAGTTCCATGAGAAGGAAAAGCCTGGGAAATCTTACCCAAGCTCACTTGCGAAACCATACCAGGAAGCAAGGCGTTGTCCGTTCCCTCCACCCTAATCTTCACGCTATAAGAACGGGATACGGGGTCGGCAATGACTCCTTTTTCTATTACATACCCCTCGTATTGCTTGCCATCAAGTGCCAGAACCAGAATCCTCGCACGCTGGCGAACATGGATGCCTGCCATCTCGCTCTCGGGCACGGATATTTTCACATTCAATGCCTTGGTAGTAACGAGTTTCACCACAGGCATTCCCGGGGCTGCATTCTGCCCCACCTCGGCATACTTCTCGGAGACGACACCGCTGAAGGGAGCATAGAGGTTGCAGTCGGCAAGGCTCTTCTTGGCGATGCTCTCTGCGGATACGGCCTGCTGGAGCTGGCTCTGCGCCTCCACCCATTTGATTTCGGTCAGACTCCCCTTGTCGTGGAGTTGCTTCATGCGCCTGTAGGCATCCTCGGCCTGCATCTTGGTGGCATGCGCCATCTCGTAACTGTGACTCACCTGAGTAGGGTCAACGGAGGCTATCAACTGGCCCTTGCTCACCCTGTCGCCCACCTTCACACGCAGTTGCATGATGGTGCCGCCCGTCGTGAAACTCAGGGAAGCTCCGCTCACCTCCTCCACCGTTCCCGAATAACCATAGTTGTCATCCATCGCAGGGGTTCCGTTCTGCCCCACCGTCATCTCCTTCACGTTCACGGCCTCAACGGCCTCTTGCTTACTTTCCTTCTTGCCGCAACTTGCGAGGAGTGACATACACACAGCTACGGCAACAAAACATACCTTTTTCATATTACCTATTTGTCTTATATTTCCAAGTCGGCTGCAAAGTAACTACTTTTCCGTGGTAATATCGGAATATAAAAGCCCTCATAAGTGTCCTATAACTCTACACGAATTGCGAATTAAGAACAGAAGAACACTTATTTCACCCGTGGGAACACTTGGAATAAGAAGAAAAATCGTACTTTTGCACTCGAAAAGAAAAAGAACAAGAGCAAAATGAAAACAGAAAAAGACTACATAAAGCAGTTTGAGAACCTCGGGGACTCCGACGTTAGCATATTCGAGGAAATCACAGCAGACCCACCTGAGAATGTACAGGCGGAGAGCTATGTGTCGCTGCTCTGCACAGCGGGCAGGGCCTACTGCAAAGTGGAGGGCAAGGAAGTACACGTTGGGAAGAACGACTTCCTGATAGGCCATCCCAATGTCTTCATAAACAACATCATGATCAGTCCCGACTTCAAGTGTAGCGGCATGATCATGTCGCCCACCTATTTCGAGACCATCTTCTTCATGGCCGGCAACAGCTGGGACATCGGACAGGCCATCTGCCGCAATCCCGTCATCCATCTCGAAGAGGAGATGGCGGAAAACTTCCTCTTCAATTTCTCCGTCATCAAGAGGAAGTTGGCACAGACCGACCTGGAACACCATGCGCTGATTATAAAGCATCTGCTCCAATCCCTCCTTTTCGAGTTGTTCGACTATCTGTCTCCCCATCTGCAGCTGCAAGAATCTACCTACAATTTCTCCTCCGCCGAGGCGTTGTTCAAGCGTTTCACCCAGATGCTCAGCCACGACTGTCCCAAGAAGAGAGAGGTGAAGCAGTATGCCGACGCCCTCTGCATCACCCCCAAGTATCTCTCCGCCATCTGCAAGAGCCAGAGCGGCAAGACTGCCTCCGAGATCATCAACAGCATCACCGTCAACCACATCAAGAACCGCCTCACCTCCTCCGACCTCACCGTCAAGGAGATAGCCGCCGAAGTAGGTTTCGACAACCTCTCCTTCTTCGGGAAATACGTAAGAAGAGAGCTGGGCATGTCGCCACGGCAGTTCAGGGGACAAAAGTAAAGGGAATTACCCTGTGGGACAAATGGGGTAATTGGTAGGTAATCAGAGTTTGCTGACTATACTCAGCAGGCTGCTGAGTATAGATACAAGACATTCATCTCTTCATATTGCCGAAGCTCCTTTGGGAAGAATTTGCAGCATGTCCTGCAGTTCCCTTGCCAATAGTTGGGGACTGGAAAGCGGTCTGCGGTCTTGCCACCTCAACTGGCCTTTGGTCATTTGGATTAGGAACAGCCACAGGCTTGTTGGCTCTATTGCCACCGAAAACAGGAGCAGGCTTGGGCAGGCACTTGTCATGCCTGCAATCCCGATGCTTGCAACATCACTACCATTGCCATGGTCATCATCATTCTTTTCATAACTCATATCATTTAAAGGGTTACAATTCCTGTTAACTATGTTCAGAAACGGGAGAATGTGCTTCTCTTGATTTCTGGTGGCAAAGGTACGGCGATTTGCTCAAACATGAAAGGGAAAAGCCATAAACCGACGTGCGCCTTTCCCTAAAACAGAAAAGGGATTCCACCCTTGCGGTGCTTGAACATTACCCAGCTATACACAATATTGTATTTACTACGATGTATAACAAAAGTAGCAAGGTAGACATGATGAAAATGAATGTCAGACGTCTGTATTTTCTGTATTTTTTCGAGAATCTATCTCTCAGTTCATAATACTCACTTTCTATCTGCTGCCTTAAATACATTTCATCTAAATCATGATACATCATGCAGCATTTCATCTTCGGATCTGTATTCCATAGAAAAAAAAGTCTTTCCAATGCATGTGCAATCGAACCATCTACAGGCAAGGGTTCAGAAGGAAAATCGTCGTACTTTAAACCTAACGAGAAGAAATTGTCCAAATAACGGGTTTGGCACCAAAACATACACCCCTGAGGATACTTGACTGCTGGTACATCGCGTGCCAAAATGAGCTTGCGTGAAGACATGTTTATGATGTCCTGTGAAAATTTTAAATTTTGGGTCCACCCATTCTCTTCATTATAAAGTGTAAAATCCGGAGCAGCAACCATACCGGTGTCTGTTGACAAAAGTTGCATGATGTAGGCAACAGAATCTTTGCTGTGCAATAAATGTTCGAAGATATAGTGCCGCCAGTATCCAAGACTTGATTCATGCGGACTTTTCTTTGAATGTATGTGCAACAAGAAGTCATACTTTTGTAAACTATCTTTGAATGTACACAACATCGGCGCAATATCACGACCTCTATTTGGTGTCCTCTCGACGGTGATATTGTGTACATATTCTATTGCACTTAGGGCAGCCTTAACTTTCTCTATATTACATTTCACATGCACTGGCACTGATACAAAGATATCAAAGATATATGGTATATGATTCAGATAACCTATAATCTCTGGCAGAAGATTCTGATAAAACAGATGCAGATGCACGGCTATTGTCTTGCCTTGCATCATTTTGTCAACATCAGCAGAAGGAGTCCCCTCTATGATTCTATTGAAATTAAAACGAGTATCGAAGCCCTTATCATCTGTTAAAAAACTAAATGATTTCGCTGTACATTCCATAATCACTTCTCTTCTGAATTCTTTAGTATTTATTTAGATTCCACCCTTGCGGTTCTTGCACAATTCCCCATCAACCCCGTATAACAACGACTACTGGTAGTCTTCCCGCATCGTGGCTCTTGGCATACTGCTGTCTTTACTTCCGCCACAAAGTTACTCTTTTTCCCTGAAACTGCCAAAGAAAACATTAAAAAAGGAACCAACCTCATACATTTTTACAGTTGAGTACAGATACCAACATCTGCGAGAGCCTGTTCGGCAATCTGCCTGGGCAGGGCAGTATTTTGCCCCAACCTTGGCAGTATTTTGCCCCTTCGAGGCAAATGTCGCTACGTCGTGTCCCCCACTTCGCATTTACCCTTCACCCTTCACCTTTTACGCTGAAACACCGATAAACACTATAGATTCAAAGGGTGAAGGGTTGGTTTGACCCTTCACCCACCCTTCACCTCGTGAAAAGCCGATAAACACAGGGGATTTCAGGGAAAAGGTGAAGGGTGAAGGGTAATCACAAGATGAGCTCCATATCAACAACTCCGAGCCATCGTCCAAACTTCCTGCCAACTTTCCCTGTTGAAAGTTTTGCTGCATCAATAATAATTATTACTTTTGCAGTTGTAAAAAAGACAA
>CAVGLH010000186.1:0-4433 GCA_963630065.1 Bacteroides fragilis
CCTACGAGCCGTTCGTGTTTGGCAAGGCGAAGGACAAGGACAACCGCCAGACCTACGCCTCGGCGATGAAATATTTTGTTATCTTCACCCTGCTCGCCTTCCTGGTGGTGGTGGGGTATATTGACGTATTGCGCCACATCATCGGCCACGACTATTGGGAGGGACTGAAGGTGGTGCCTATCGTCATGGCTGCGGAAATCATGATGGGAGTGTATTTCAACCTCAGCTTCTGGTACAAGCTCATCGACAAGACCATCTGGGGAGCCTATTTCTCCGGCATCGGTTGCGCCGTGCTGATTGCCATCAACGTCATCTTCGTGCCGCAGTATGGCTACATCGCCTGTGCCTGGGCTGGCTTCGCCGGCTATGGCACGGCAATGCTCCTCTCCTATTTCGTAGGTCAGAAGAAGTACCCCATCAACTACCCCGTGAAGGAAATCATGGTTTACGTCGTCCTCGCCCTCATCCTCTTCGTGGGAATGACCGAGGCGAACAAGTACTTCTCCACTGTCATCGCCTGTCTCATCAACACGGTACTCATCCTCCTCTTCGCCGCCTATCTCGTGAAGAAGGACTTTCCGCTGAAGAGTCTGCCTGTGGTGGGGAAATATTTTAGGAAATAATCCCATAAACATTTGGTATTTACTTATCTTTTATGTATTTTTGCGGACGCAATTAATTTATTAAAAAAGAAACTATGGCAACAATATCAATAAACAGTTTATGGCGTTTCATCCAGTCTATGTCACTGAGTGCCAACAACGAGCAGTGGCTTGCCGACAAATTGCATGAGTCTGCCTTGACAAAGCAGAAAGCAGAAAAGGACCATGACTTGGACACTTTAAACAGACTCTTTGGAGCATGGGACAATCCTGATGGCGAATTAATGGAGCAAGCCATTCTTGACGGTCGCAAGATCAACTACACCCGTGAAATCGCTTCATTTGATGACTAAGTTTGATTGCCATGACAAGAGGTTACCTTTTAGACACCAACATTTGCATTTACCTTTTCAAAGGCAAATACAACATACGTGAGAAGCTGGCAGAAGTTGGGTTAAAGCATTGTTTTGCTATTTTATTTGGGTGCGTTGTCTTAGCGCACAACACTATGAATTATAAGCTCTGCTGACTATACTCAGCAGAGCTGCCGACTAGGCTCAGCAGACTTGCCGACTAGGCTCAGCAGACTTGCCGACTATACTCGGCACTCCGCAGGGACTAAGTCCTCGAACCGCAAGACCTATATGCTTCGACTCGCAAAGCTATACTTCTACACTTATGAATCTCTAATAGATTTCACCCATCATTCCGTGATAGGTTAAAAACTAAAGAAGGTACGCCACAAGTTCCAATCCCATGGCGTACCTGCGCAGACGGAACGCATCTGCTGGCTCATCGGCCATCACCATACTTACAGCAATGTGACCTCAGCCGACCATCGCATACTCCTTGAGGCCGACTTCCTCGTCAATTCCTTCGAAGACCACATAGCCCCCAATGGCATTGTCACCTTCCGGGAAAAGGTGTTCCGTTCTCCCTTGGCAATAGATATGCTGAACAACATGTGGAACATTGTATAATTCCCTTCTAGCGGAAAGAAATATCTCTTCCTTTGTGTCGAAGTATTTGGCATATCCAGCCGTCATGATAATCTCGTATATCTGGTTGGCGATGTTGGTGTAATACTGGTCGGTCATGTCAGCCACTTCGTATGGTTGGAGCTGTAACCAGTCTTTGGGGAATATTACTTTCTTCATTGTTGTTTGACGTTTTGTTTCGTGAATGATGCTGCAAAGGTAGCAAAAAGCGTACCCACTCCCTCCTTTCTTCGGTATAACTTCGCTACATTAAAGAACCTACTACGCTAACTCGTAAAAAAATACCGTTAGCGTAGTAGGTTCTTTTGCCTTTTTTTGCTTTTCTCGATAAAAGATAGTAATTTTGCAGCTGAATCCATAAACATTGCAGATATGAACACAAAATATCAGATTATAGGAAGACAGCATGAGATTGCTCAACTACAGGAGATATTTGAATCTCCAAGGGCTGAGTTTGTTGCGGTATATGGTAGAAGACGTATCGGTAAGACCTATCTTATCGACAAACTCTTTGGCGACAAGTATGACTTCTATATGACGGGGCTCTATGAGGGTACTCGTAAGGAACAACTTACTAACTTCGCTCATCAGTTATCTACCTATTCTAAAATAGAACAGTCAATACCCAAGGATTGGATGGAGGCTTTCTTTGTTCTTCGCAAGTACATCGGGACATTGAAGGATAAGGAACATATTTTGATATTCATCGATGAAATGCCTTGGCTTGATACGCATAACTCTCGCTTTCTTAAAGCCTTTGAGCTTTTTTGGAATGAGTGGGCTTCCAAGCAGGACAATCTGAAACTGATAGTATGTGGCTCGGCGACTACATGGATGACGAATACTTTGCTTGGCAACAAGGGCGGGTTGCACAATCGTGTGACTCGTTCCATCTATTTGCGTCCCTTCAATTTGGCAGAGACGGAGGAATTCTTGGTCTCAAGAGGGTTCTCGATGGAACGTTTCCAAATAGCCGAGCTGTATATGGCGATAGGTGGAACACCATTCTATCTCAATATGTTGAACCGCTCATTGAGTGTGGCTCAGAATATCGACGAGCTTTTCTTTTCGGCAGATGCCCCTTTGAGAAGCGAGTATGGCTTTCTCTTCAAATCACTTTTTAAGGAATCTACGCTTTATCGGAGGGTCGTGGAGATATTGGCTAAGAAACTAAAGGGAATGACTCGCCTTGAATTGATAGAGGGACTGAAGGTGGAGGACTCAGGATATGTATCTACCGTGCTCTCCGACTTGTGCAACTGCGATTTCATTCGCAAGTATTCGGCTTTTGGTAAGACGGACAGGGATTTCATGTATCAGTTGACCGACCTCTATTCGCTCTTCTTCCTAAAGTTCGTGAAGAATTATCATGGAGAGGATGAACATTACTGGAGTCATCGCCAGCTGGATATTTCAAGTTGGGAGGGATATGCTTTCGAGCAAGTCTGTTTGCATCACATACCTCAAATCAAGAAGAAACTAGGCATCAATGGCATCTTGTCGAATGTCTGCACGTGGTCGTGCCGAGCTTTTACGGATGCCGATGGCAACAAGCTGCCTGGAGCACAGATCGACTTGATAATAGACAGGGGAGACAAGACCATTAATCTCTGTGAGATGAAGTTTGTGAACCATCCTTATTCCATCACTTCGGAATATGCTGCTTGGATGATAAAACGTAGGGAATTGTTCAAGCAGACAACGGAGACCAAGAAGACGCTCCACTTGACGATGATAGCCTCATATGGAGTGGAACATAATGCTGGTTGGCAAAACATTCAGAATGAAGTGGTGCTAGATGATTTGTTCAAGGTGGAATGAATAGGCAAAGCTACAATTCCTTGCCTGAGTGGTACAGCGCCCTCGCTGTACCAAGTTATTTTTTTATCGTCACTAAAGAAGGTACGCCACAAGTTCCAAGCTCATGGCGTACCTTTATTTTATCCAGCAAACACATAGTCCACGACACTTACATCCACGCCCCGAACCTTGCGCTTGGCAAGGGGGCGGTGAAGTAATAGTTCTGGTCGTTGCTGCTGTCGAGGAAGTTGACCTTCTTCATGCCGAAGAACGGGAGACCTGAGGGGAAGAGGCGGGCGAAGTCGGTCACACCGCCTGCGAGCGCCGGGCTGCCGTCCTGGAAGTTGAAGTTCCATGTCTTGTCGTAGGCAAGGGGCGCACCCTTCTCCACATCGTCCACCTCGCAGTTGATGTTCATCTTGCTGCTCTGCGTGAAGTTCTTGAAGAGGGGATTGTACTCGCCGGCCTTCAGACTCTTGATGTCGGTATCAAACCAGATGCCGAGGCTCGCATCCTTCGCCATCTGCGTCACGCCGGTCTCTGTGGATGCATAGTAGTAGTTGGGGGTGAGACGGCTGTTCTCCATGTCGGCGCCGTCCTGCTTGGGCTGCTTCAGACCGAAGCGCGAGTCGTAGATGAGGTTGTTGACAAACACGGGCTTGGCAGCCTTCTCCACCCAAACCGAACCGCCCTTCTTGTTCTTGGAGCGGCGCCATCCGCAGTTGACGATGGTATTGTTGTAGGCGGTCATCTCGGTGAGGGGCACGGTCTCGCTGTTGCCGGCATTGGAGAGTTTGAAGGCGTTGGTGCAGGCGTTGTAGATGATATTGTTCGCCACGTCGAGCTTGCAACCCGACTTCACGTTGATTGCCTCACCGCCGTCGGCAGCATTGCCACTGTCGGCGAAGATATTGTTCACGATGATGCCGTTGCCGCCGGTAAAGTAGGTCTGGTCGTTGTAGTTGTCGTGGAAGAAGCAGCCGTCCATCACAAACTTGCCGTTCACGTTACAGAAGTGGAAGGCGGGCACACC
>CAVGLH010000187.1:0-4430 GCA_963630065.1 Bacteroides fragilis
TTAAATGGGGATGTACCAGCAAATGGGCACATCCCCATGTCATCTATTATCTGAACAGGTCTTCCATTGTGATGACTTTCTGTATCCTTCCTGCATACTCGTTGAACTTCAAGCCGTATGTCGTGATGAGGGTCAGATGGAGGGCGTTCTTGCATTTGGTCTCTTCCAGGAAAGTGCTGAGCTTATGGCGCAAGTTCTTGTCGTAGCTGGCATTGATGGAGAAATCATCTTCGCAGAATTTCATCTCGCAAATGTTACAGATGTGGTCTGCTCGCTCAATGACTAAGTCAATCTGTGCTCCATCTTTTTCCTTTCGACTCTTCCAAGGGCTTGATTCTGTATGAACCCCACTGATGCCAAGTGCCTGTTTGATTTGTGGCAAATGGTAGATGCAAAGGGATTCGAAGGTGAAACCTCGCCAGGATGTAAGAGAAGGTGTCAGAAGGTTGTTCTGCCATAAACTAGGGTTGGTCGTCTTCTGATTGTCGATGAAGGAGAGGTAGAACTTGCTGTAGAAGTCGGTAAGGCGATAGTAAACCTCTCTCTTCGGATAATCGTATTTCACGTATGAGGTGATGAAGTCGCTCACCTCCAAAGTCTTTAGGGTAGAGGAAAGACCACCACCATCAGCAAGTTTTGTCTGTTCTTGTATCTCCTTTCTAGTGTATCCTTGTTGCTTCTTTGCCAGTAAGCGTACTATCTTCTTGCAGTCTTCTGCGTTTGTGAAGAGAGAAGAATAGAGCCGATCGAATTCCAATTTGAGTTTGGCATTTGGCTCGAAGAAAATTCGGTCTATGTTTTGTGCCAGACTTTTTCCCTTTTGGAGCATAGATATATAATAAGGTATGCCGCCTGTAGCCATGTAGCATTGTACTTGGTCGAACTTCGACATCACGATATCGTTTGCTTGATAATATTTCTCGCACTCGCCCAAGGTGAAAGGGCGAAGCTTGATTTCATCTGTTGTTCGGTCGAAGAGTCCTCCTTTGTTGTTGAGGAGTTTGTCGGAAATCCAAGAGGTGGCAGAACCACAGACGATGAGCATGAGATTCTCTCTGCCGGCTCCCCAGCCATTCCAGAAGTGTTCTAGGGCGGTAATGAATCCAGAACGTGGTGTGTCCATCCACGGCAGTTCGTCGATGAATACCACTTGTCGCTTGCTGGTATCTTGTTTTTCCAATAGGGATATGAGCGCATCGAATGCTTCCAACCAGTCGGCTGGAATATGATTGATGTCGCTGCCATATTTGATGAGCGAGGAGTAGAAGTTGCTCAATTGTTGTTCTTTCAGTTTCTTTTCCTCTAATTCGTATGGCGAGAGACCTGTGTGGTAGAAAGTAAACTTGTCGCCCAACAATTCTCTTACAAGAAAGGTCTTGCCGACTCTTCTTCTTCCGTAAACCACAGCAAAAACAGGTTTGTTGCTATGATATAGAGCTTCAATCTCTTTGATTTCTTGCTCTCTTCCAATAATTTCTTGTGCCATGATGCTATCGTTATTTCGCTGCAAAGATACTAAAAATATCGTTTCGCGCAAAATAACGAATCGCTATTTTGCGCGAAATGGGTTGGAAATGTCATTTCGCGCAGAATAATGACGCTGTATATCCCAGTTTTTGCTCTTTTGCTCAATTTTTGCCCTTTTATTAACGAATTGTGTCCTATCTTATTCCTCGTTTGTCCTTATCTTTGCAATCGGCAACAAACATTAAGAATTTAATAACTTAACAATATCAACTAATATGAACAAAATCTTCACATTACTCATGGTGTGGCTGCTGTCTGCTTTGCCTTCGATGGCCCAGGCCCCGATGGACGGCGGCGTGTGGAAGGACAACACGGGCAAGCATATCAATGCTCATGGCGGCAACATCTTCAACTACAAGGGTACCTATTATTGGTATGGCGAGAGTAGGTCGGAGGATGGCAAGCCTTACAGTTCGCTTGGTGTGAGCTGCTTTACGTCGAAAGACCTCAAGTCGTGGACCAATCACGGACTGGTGCTCCCCGTGTCCAGCGAGCCAGGCTCCGACATCGAGGGCGGCTGCATCATCGAGCGCCCCAAGGTGCTCTTCAACAAGAAGACGCAGACGTTCGTGATGTGGTTCCACCTGGAGTTGAAGGGTAGGGGATATGGCGCAGCCCGCTATGGTGTGGCTACCAGCAAGACTCCTTTCGGCCCCTTCAAGTTCATCCGCTCCAGCCGCGCCAATGCCGGCAAGTATCCCGTGGGCTTCTGCCTTCCCGACACCACCGACCTCAAGCACCAGCTTCTCTTCCCCGAGATGAAGAAATGGTGGACTCCCGAGTGGCGCACCCAGATAGAGCGAGGCATGTTCTTCATGCGCGACTTCGAGGGAGGACAGATGGCCCGAGATATGACCGTCTTCGTGGATGACGACGGAAAGGCTTACCACATCTTCTCTTCGGAGGACAACCTGACCATCCAGATTGCCCAGCTCACCGACGACTATATGCAGCACAACGGCTCTTTCGTGCGCATGGCAGCTGGTGGGCAAAACGAAGCCCCGACAATTTTCAAGCAAGATGGCACTTACTGGATGATAACCAGTGGATGTACAGGATGGGCTCCGAACGCAGCCCGTATGTTCAAGGCCAAGAACATCTACGGCCCTTGGGAACAGTTGCCCAACCCTTGTCGTGGCGAGGGAGCCGACAAGACCTTCGGAGCGCAGGGTACCTATATATATAAGGTGGAGACTGCGGCACAGAAAAAGATGTTCCAGGGAGCCGACTATGTGTTTATGGCCGACATCTGGAATCCGAAGCAATTGAGCGACAGCCGCCATCTGTGGGTGCCTATTTCATGGGAAAATGGTATGCCAATACTGAAAAAACAATAAATATATCGGTCGCTCTGCTCGTTTCTAACTAAATTTATATATCTTTGTAGCTGTTATGCTAAGTGTATCGCTACATTAAAACGTAATAAAACAACAAACAATACAAACTCACAACTATCTATGAATTATATATTGAAGAAAATTACCGTGATAATGCTCTTGGCTGCAGTTCCTTTCGTGGGATTTGCTGCCAAGAAGAAAGTTGCACAGCAGAGCGACCGCCAATATTGGTGCTCGCTTGCCTACAAGATGGCTCAGCCTGTATTGGAGAACATGGCGAAGGGCGAGTTGCAGAAGAATATGCTGACGGAGTTTAGTCCCAGCTTCGACAATCGCAACAAGAATGTGGTTTACATGGAAACCTTCGGCCGACTGATGGCCGGAATTGCACCTTGGCTCACATTGCCCGACGACGAGACTGCGGAAGGCAAGCAGCGCAAACAACTCCGTGAGTGGGCACTGGCTGCTTATAAAAATTCTGTAGACCCACAAAGCCCCGATTATCTCTGCTGGGGCTCAGCAGGACAGAACCTGGTGGATGCCGCTTACATCGCTGAGAGTTTCCTTCGTGCTTATGATACCCTGTGGAAACCTTTGGACGAGGTGACCAAGAAGCGTTACTTGACCGAATTTACCAAGCTTCGCAGCATCGACCCTCCTTATACCAACTGGCTTCTCTTCTCATCGACTATTGAAAGTTTCATGGCAAAAGCTGGCGGCAGCTACGACCAGTATCGTGTCAACTCCACTTGCCGCAAGATGGAGGAGTGGTATGTAGGTGACGGTTGGTATGCCGACGGCCCCGTGTTTGCTTTCGACTATTACAGCAGCTATGTGTTCCATCCGATGTACTTGGAGACTCTTCAGGCAATGATCGACGCCAAGGCCAATACACGTCTCGACTACAAGAAGTATTACGACCGGGAGATGAAGCGCTGCCAGAAGTATGCGATTATATTGGAGCGTCTTATCTCCCCCGAAGGAACCTTCCCCGTGTTCGGTCGTAGCATCCCATATCGTATGGCAACCATGCAGCCGCTGGCCTTGATGGCTTGGTATCAGACCATGCCCAAGGACTTGAGCAACGGACAGGTGCGTGCCGCCTTGACCAAAGTGCTCCATCGTATGTTCGACCAGGAGAACAATTTCAACGAGAAAGGCTACCTGAGCATCGGCTTCTGCGGAACGAATCAGAAGGATGTTGCCGACTGGTACACCAACAATGGTTCGCTCTACATGACGACCCTCGCCTTCATGCCTCTCGGCTTGGCCGCCGACCATCCTTTCTGGACCGATGCCGCACAGCCCTGGACACAGGTAAAGGCATGGAGCAACCAGCCGTTCCCCAAGGACCACCAGTGGAAGGACGATATCGTCACAAAAGACAAGTGGTAAGAGACAATGTTAAGTGTTGAATGTTAAATGTTGAATTATACATGAGAAAGATATTTTTGATGTTGGCTGCTGCGGCTTTGGCTTTGCCTTTGAACGCAGCGCAGACTGCATCCCCAGCCTCCAAGGCAAAGAAAAGCAAGAAGGAAGTGAAGGCTTCCAAGACTTGGAACC
>CAVGLH010000188.1:0-4409 GCA_963630065.1 Bacteroides fragilis
GGCCGGAGTCCACGATGTCCTCCACGATCACCACATGGCGGTTCTCCAAATCCTGGTTGATGCCCATCAGGGTCTTCATGTTGCCCGTGGAACTGGTACCCACATAAGAGGCGTACTTCACGAAGGAAATCTCGCTCGGAACGGTGACCGCCCTCATCAGGTCGGCGGCGAAGATGAAGGAGCCGTTCAACACTGCCAGGAATACGGGGCACTTCTCCGCGTAGTCCTCGTTCAGGCGGTCTGCCACCGCCTGTACTTTCTTCAGAATCTCGGCCTCGGGAATCGAGGTCTTGAAGGTCTTGTCCTTGATTTTTACTATGCCCATAGTCTGTAAATCTGATATTTTCTGCAAAATTACGAAAAAAACACGAAACATCGTGCTTTCATCCACCTTTTTTTAGTACTTTTGCATTTAAAAATAACAAAAGGTCAGAAATATGAAGATTTTCACTAGCACTCAGATTCACGAACTCGACAAGTATACCATCGACCACGAACCAGTCTCTTCTCTCAATCTTATGGAGCGCGCTGCCAAGGCCATCACCCATGCCATCGAGGAGGAATGGACCAACCGCACCCCCGTGGTGGTATTCGCCGGACCGGGCAACAACGGTGGCGACGCACTTGCCGTGGCCCGACTGCTCGCCGACGACGGCTATCAGGTGAGTGCCTATCTGTTCAACGTGCACAACAAGCTCTCCGCCGACTGCGCCGCCAACAAGAAGCGCCTGCTGGAGGGAAAGAAGGTGAAATTCACGGAGATAACCGTCAACCTCGACCCGCCCCAGCTTGATGCCGAGACGCTGGTGGTGGACGGCCTATTCGGCAGCGGACTCAACAAGCCGCTGGCCGGGGGCTTCGCGGCCATGGTGAAATACATCAACCAGAGTCCGGCCCGGGTGGTGAGCATCGACATCCCCTCGGGACTGATGCCGGAAGACAACTCCAACAACATACAGACCAACATCCTGCGCGCCAACCTCACCCTCACGCTGCAACAGAAGAAGCTCTCCATGCTGATGGCCGACAACCAGCGCTACCTGGGCCGGCTCAAGGTGCTCGACATCCGGCTCTCCCCCGAGTTCATCATGAAGACCGACTGCCGCTACCGCATCCTGGAGGAAAACGACATCCGCCCCATCCTCTCTCCCCGCGACGACTTCGCCCACAAGGGCAACATGGGCAACGCCCTCATCATCGCCGGCAGCTATGGCATGGCCGGGGCATCGGTGCTGGCCACCAGGGCCTGCCTACGCAGCGGGGCGGGCAAGGTGACCACCCACACGCCGAAACGAAACTATGAGATTATGCAGATCAGCGTGCCCGAGGCGGTGCTTCAGATGGACAGCGAGGAGACGATATTCAGCGAACCCGTAGAGACGGAGTCGTTCCATGCCCTGGGCATCGGTCCGGGTCTGGGCACCAACGAGTCTACGGCCATCGCCCTCATCGCCCAACTGCGCCGTGCCACCTGCCCCGTGGTGGTGGATGCCGACGCCCTCAACATCCTGTCCACCCACCGGGCCTGGATGCAGCAACTGCCCGAAAACATCATCATGACGCCCCACCCCCGGGAGCTGGACCGCCTGGCCGGCAACTTCTCCAGCACTTGCAGCGAACGGCTGGACAAGGCGAGCGACTTGGCCCAGGACCTTCGTGCGTACATTATTTTAAAGGGCCACTATTCGGCCCTCTGCCACCCCGACGGCAAAGTTGAGTTTTCTAGCACGGGCAACAGCGGCATGGCCACGGCTGGCAGCGGCGACGTGTTGACGGGCATCATCACCGGCCTCCTGGCCCGGGGCTACAACCGCCCCGATGCCTGCCGTCTGGGCATGCACCTCCATGGTCTTGCGGGCGATTTGGCGGCCAAAGATTTGGGCAAGGAGAGCCTCGTGGCTGGCGATATCATCCGCTATCTTCCCAAGGCGTTTCTTCGCCTCGAAGACTGATTTTTTCAGGATTTTCAAACTTTTGGTAGATTTTTCAGGGTTTTTCAGTGTCTCTATCAACAAAAAAATGCTGTTTTCAGTATTTTTCAGGGTATTTTTTCTTGCGACATTCGAAAAATTCACGTAATTTTGCAACCGAAATCAGATGAGTCTCGCGACTAGTCATCGCCAAGGCATCCACTGTTTCTTGTATTCAGGTAAATGATAATATAGAATCATTACTTTATTACACATCCATACGAATAGACAACGTAAATAGTTAAACAATATATATCACAGTATAAGTAAAAGGTGATTACCAAAATCACTCTCATTATTAAAAGTATTAGCGGAATGAACAAGAAAGTTTTCGTAATCGTGCTTTTGGCAGTGTGCGGATTCTTCTGCCCTGCCATGGCACAGAAGGCAGCAGTGAAGACCAACATCCTGTATGATGCCACAACTACCATCAATCTGGGTGTGGAGTTTGGTCTATCGCCAAAATGGACATTGGATGTGTCGGGGAATTACAACCCCTGGACATTCTCCAACAACAAGAAGTGGAAGCATTGGCTCGTTCAGCCAGAGGCTAGGTACTGGTTCTGCAACAAGATGATGGGCCATTTCATCGGATTCCATCTCCTGGGCGGACAATACAACATAGGTAACGTGGACTGGGATTTCAAGTTCCTCGGTACCGACTTTTCCAAACTGAAAGATTATAGGTACGAAGGATGGTTCGTCGGTGCGGGCGTGGCTTACGGCTATGCGTGGGCACTCTCCAAGCACTGGAACCTGGAGGCCGAGATTGGCGTGGGCTACACCTACAGCCGCTCCACACAGTATGAGTGCGCACAGTGTGGCGAGAAGCTGAAGGAGGGGGTCGACCACCACTATGTGGGGCCCACCAAGGCTGCCCTCAACCTGGTGTATGTTTTCTAATCGCAAACTCTCTAAATCGAAAAGAAAATGAAAACGAACAGCATTATATATAATAAGGTATATGGCTCCTTACTCTTCTCCACTGCCCTGCTGGCTCTCCCGGCCAACGCCATGGCGCAAACCCTGACGGCCGACGGCATCGAGATTCTCAACAAGGAAATCAAGAAGAAGGGCGACAAGGTAAGCGTAACGATGGACCTCAACCTCGACAAGGTGAAGCTCTCCGGCAACCGGGGCCTCATCTACACCCCCACCATCCTCAACGACAACGACACGCTCCGACTCCCCTCCGTGGAGGTGATGGGCAGCAAGCGCTACATCTACTACCAGCGCAACCACAAGACGGCGACCGAAAATCCGCTCATCGTGGCGAAGCGAAACAACGGCGAGGCGCAGACTCTGCACTATGCCTACAGCGTGCCCTATGAAGACTGGATGAAGAACTCGCAGTTTGCCATCGGCCATGATGCCTGCGGATGCAACCAGACGCTCCTGGCCGACGGCATCCTCACCCCCGAGGGCGACGCCCTGAGGAAGCCTGCCAACCTCTACCATGCCTACGCCCAGCCTAAGGCCGAGGCACAGAAGGTGAGACGGGAGAACGGTTCGGCCAAGCTCAACTTCGTGGTCAACAAGTGGGACATCGTGCCCAGCCTGGGCAACAACGCCAAGGAACTGGAGAACATCGCACAGACCATCAGCCTCGTAAACGACGACTCCGACGTAACCATCACCAAGATTACGCTCCACGGCTATGCCTCGCCCGACGGCAAGTATGCCGGCAACGAGAAGCTGGCCAAGAACCGTACGCAGTCGCTCTACCAGAGACTGGCCAGCTCCTACAACATCGACCCGAAGCTCTACAAGGTGGAGAGCACGGCCGAAGACTGGGACGGCACACTGCAATATGTCAACGCCCACGACATCCCGCAGAAGGAGGCAGCCCTGCAGATCATCAAGAGCAGCATGAAGCCCGACGAGAAGGAAAAGGCACTGGCCGCCAAGACCCCCGAGGCGTTCCGCTATCTCATCAACAATGTATGGCCGGGCTTGCGCCGCACCGACTACACCATCGAGTACGACGTGAGGGCATTCAACCTGGAGGAGGCCCGCAAGGTGATCACCACCCGTCCGCAGAAGCTCTCGCTGGAGGAGATGTACATGGTGGCCAACAGCTATCCCAAGGGTAGCGAGGAATACAACAATGTGTTCGACACCGCAGTAAAGATGTTCCCCGAAGACCAGGTGGCCAACCTCAACGCTGCCTACGCCGCCATCGAGCGCGGCGACAAGGTGAGCGCGGAGAAATATCTGAAGAAGGCCGGCAACTCTGGCGAGGCCGAGAACGCAAGGGGCTGTCTCGATGTGCTCAACGAGGACTACGAGTCTGCCAAGGCCCACTTCCAGAAGGCCATAGCCAGCGGAGTGAAGGAGGCACAGCAGAACCTCGACAAAATGCCATAAGTGACGATAAAAAAATAACTTGGTACAGCGAGGGCGCTTGGAGCTAACTTGCTTGAGTGGTACAGCGAGGGC
>CAVGLH010000189.1:0-4383 GCA_963630065.1 Bacteroides fragilis
ACGGCGGGGGCGCCGTACCTCCTATGATTGCCTTTTCTGGCAAGTATGGGTAACAGTAGGAGGTACAGCGCCCTCGCTGTACCAATCCAAGTAATAGCACCCTCGCTGTACCAAGTAAGTATGAGTTGCCAAATCAGAAACTTGAGTATATCTCATCAACAAATTAGTCTAAATTTTAGAGTGTGTTTCTCTGGGGATTGTTAGGCTCTTGCTCTTTCTGCGCCTAGTTCTGAATTTTGTCTGACTTGGGCAGTTTTTTGCCCTGGTCAGGGCAGTTTTTTGCTCTTTCGAGACAGTTTTTGCTACGTCGGGGCGCGGTTTTCACAACCATTTCTCTGGAAAGCAAAAGTCCCCGTAAATCCGATGATTTACGAGGACTTGTAAGCGCTTCAAGATGGGCTTGAACCAACGACCCCCTGATTAACAGTCAGGTGCTCTAACCAACTGAGCTATTGAAGCATTCGCTTGATAAGTAAACCTTGTGTTCCTTATTTGCGTTTGCAAAGGTACGAACTTTTCTTCTTTCTGCCAAATTTTTCCCCACTTTTTTTTGTTTTTGCCCTAAAAAAGTATGTTTTTCTTGGCTTTTGACCACTTTTAAGACGAAAAATAACGCTATCTGCAAAGAAATGCGTATTTTTGTGGGCAAAAGTCATTAATAATATTAAAGATGAAATGAAAAAGATATTGATTTCTCTGGTCCTGGCGATGATGGTAATGCCGGCTTTCTCTCAAAATGACAAAGACCACGACTTTAGCGTGGCCAAGAATATGGAGATTTTCAGTGCCATCTATAAGGACTTGGACTTGATGTACGTTGACACGCTCAATGCTGAGGAGGTGATGGGCAACGGAGTGAATGCCATGTTGGCCAGCCTTGACCCTTATACCACCTACTATCCTGCGTCCAAGGTCAATGAACTGAAAAACATGCTCACGGGCAAGTATGCCGGCGTGGGGGCGCTCGTTCGGTACAATTACCAGTTGCAGCGAGTTTGCATCAACGAGCCTTATGAAAACATGCCTGCCGCTGAGGCTGGCTTGAAGAAAGGCGACATCATCCTGAGTATTGACAACGAGGACATGACCAATAAGGAGGTGCAGTATGTCAGCGACCATTTGCGTGGAGAACCCGGCACGTCTTTCGCCCTCAAAATCAAGCGCCCCAGCACGGGCAAGGTGATGAAGATGAAGGTGACTCGCCGCACCATTCAGATGCCTTTCCTTCCATATTATGGTTTGCTGGGAGAGAATATCGGCTACATCAACTTCAACTCCTTCACGGACAATAGTGCCAAGGACGTGAGGCGAGCATTCATCGAACTGAGGAAACTCGGAGCCAAGAGCCTGATATTCGACTTGCGCGACAACGGCGGAGGCTCGGTGACGGAGGCCGTGAGCATCATCAACATGTTTTTGCCCAAGGGAAAGACCGTGTTGGAGATGAAAGGCAAGCTTCAGCGGGCCAACCACGTGTACAAGACAACTGTGGAGCCGATAGACACCGTGATGCCCATGGTGGTGTTGGTAAACGGCAATACTGCCAGTGCCAGCGAGATATTGAGCGGAAACATGCAAGACTATGACCGGGCGGTAATATTAGGAACGCGCACGTATGGAAAAGGACTGGTGCAGGCTACCATGGACTTGCCCTACGGCGGACAGATGAAACTCACCACCAGCAAGTACTATATCCCCAGTGGCCGATGTGTGCAGGCCCTGAACTATAAGCATGCCAAGGGCGGCTATGTGGAGCACGTGCCCGATTCGCTGACCCGTGTGTTTTATACAGTGGGCGGAAGGGAAGTGCGTGATGGTGGAGGCGTGAAGCCGGATGTGGAAGTGAGGCCCGACTCCCTGCCCAATATCGCCTACTATCTGGCTGGTGCCCGTGACAGCAACGAGGTGGTGCTCAACTACGAGGTAGACTACATCGCCAAGCATCCCACTATTGCGCCCGCCAAGGACTTCGCCTTGACGGATGCCGACTACGATGAGTTCAAGGCACGAGTGCTCGAGGCCGACTTCAAGTATGACCGCGAGACGGAGAAATATCTCAAGGAATTGGAAAAGCTGGCCAAGTTTGAGGGCTACTATGAAGATGCCAAGCCGGAGTTTGAGGGCTTGAAGAAGAAGCTGAAGCACAATGTGGAGAAAGACCTGGACTATAACAAGGAGGCCATCAAGCAAATACTGGAGAACGACATCGTGGCGGCCTACTACTACCAGGGCGGTGCCATCCAGAACACCCTGCGCTATGATAAGCAAGTGAAGGAGGCCGTGAAGCTGCTCAATTCTCCCGAGAAATACGAGAAAATACTGCATCCAGTGAAAAAATAAGTACGAAAAGGAGGGCAAAACACGAAAAAAGTGTGTGTTGAGAAGAAAAAATAGAAAAAACTTTGGATAATAGCAAAAATATTCGTAATTTTGCAACGTTCAGTGGAATGAGGGGCTCGGCAAGAGTTCCTCATTTTATTTTAATAAGGTACATATGATTGATAAAAACGTCGTAAAAAAATTAGTTGAAGAATGGCTCCAGGACAAGGAATATTTCCTGGTGAGCATTGAAATCAGCCAAGATGACAGGATTGTTGTCGAGATAGACCATGTAGACGGTGTATGGATTGAGGATTGCGTTTCCTTGAGCCGATACATCGAGGAACACTTGAACCGTGACGAGGAGGACTATGAGCTGGAAGTAGGCTCGGCCGGACTCGGACAGCCGTTCAAGGTGCCGCAGCAGTACATCAACTTCGTAGGCAAGGAAGTAGAGGTGCTCGATGCCGACGGCACCAAGGTGAAGGGCATCTTGAAGGCTGTGAACGGCAACGACTTCACCGTTGGCGTGGAGGAAAGGGTGAAGGTAGAGGGCAAGAAGCGCCCCGTCAAGCAGGAAGTGGACCATATGTTCCAGATGGATAAAGTAAAATATACAAAATATTTAATTAGTTTCAAATAAGCTATGGCTAAAAAAGAGCAAGAACTGACAGCGAGTATGATTGATACTTTCCGCGAGTTTAAAGAAACCAAGAATATTGACCGTACCACCTTGGTGAGTGTGTTGGAGGAGAGCTTCCGCAATGTGCTTGCCAAGATTTTTGGTAGTGACGAGAACTTCGATGTCATCGTGAACCCGGATAAGGGTGACTTCGAGATCTACCGCAACCGCGTGGTGGTGGCCGATGGCGATGTGGAAGACGAGAACAAGGAGATCACCCTTTCCGAGGCCCGCAAGATAGAACCCGACTATGAGGTGGGCGAGGATGTGAGCGAGAAGGTGGACTTCAACAAGTTTGGTCGCCGTGCCATCTTGACTCTTCGTCAGACATTGGCTTCGAAGATTCTTGAATTGGAGCATGACTCTCTCTATAATAAATATAAGGACAGAGTGGGCCAGGTAATCTCTGGCGAGGTCTATCAGGTTTGGAAGCGTGAGGTGATGGTGGTAGACGACGAGAACAATGAGCTCGTCTTGCCAAAGGCCGAGCAGATTCCGGGCGATGTGTATCGCAAGGGCGAGACTGTGCGTGCCGTCATCCTCCGTGTGGACAACGACAACAACAACCCCAAGATTATCTTGAGCCGCACGGCTCCTATATTCTTGCAGCGTCTGCTGGAGGCCGAGGTTCCCGAGATTGCCGATGGCCTGGTTGCCATCCGCCGCATCGCCCGCCTTCCCGGAGAGCGTGCCAAGATTGCCGTGGAGAGCTTCGATGACCGCATCGACCCAGTTGGCGCTTGTGTCGGCGTGAAGGGTAGCCGTGTGCATGGCATCGTGCGCGAACTCTGCAACGAGAACCTTGATGTCATCAACTACAGTGCAAACACGAAGCTGTTCATCCAGCGTGCGTTGGCTCCGGCCAAGATTTCTACGCTCAACGTAGACGAGGAGAACAAGAAGGCGGAGGTGTTCCTGCAGCCAGAGGAGGTGAGCCTCGCCATTGGCCGTGGCGGTATGAACATCAAGCTGGCTTCCATGCTTACGGAATATACCATCGATGTGTTCCGCGAGGTGAATGGCGACGAGGCCGACGAGGACATCTATCTGGACGAGTTCTCTGACGAGATCGACCAGTGGGTGATTGACGCTATCAAGGGCATCGGTCTTGACACGGCCAAGCAGGTGTTGAATGCACCCCGTGATATGCTTGTGGAGAAGGCCGACCTTGAGGAGGAGACTGTAGACAACGTCATCAAGGTGTTGCGTTCTGAATTTGAACAATAATTCCCTAGCCAGCTAGTGCTTGCGGGGAATCAAAACTTAAAAATAGGAGAATAAAAAGTAATATATGAGCATCAGATTAAATAAAGCACTACGTGAATTGAACATAGGACTTCAGACGGCAGTTGAATTCCTTGAAAAGAGAAAAGACTTGGGAG
>CAVGLH010000190.1:0-4367 GCA_963630065.1 Bacteroides fragilis
TACCACTCAAGCAAGCGAAGTCTAAGCACCCTCGCTGTACCAAAAGTCATTTTCTACATCACTTACACAGTTCTTCATACACCTTGCGTGCATTCTTTGCCTCGGCACTGCTGCCGGCCTTGTCGAGATAAGGCTTCGCACCTTCGGCATCACCGGCATTCAAGCGGGTGATGGCGGCATTGAGATTAGCGGTCTCGTTGTCGGGGAACATGCGCACGGCCACTTCCATCACGTCGTTAAACTCCTTGCTGCCAGGCTCGTAGGTCTGCGCCACCATGAACATCTCCTCCTGACTCAACTGCTGGGGCTTCGTCTTGATAATCTCCTTCGCCTCCTCCACGTCAAACGGCTTCACCTTGTAGGTGATGTGGTAGTCGCTGTGGCGAAGGGCTGGATACCAGGTGTCGAGCATGAAACGGTACTCCGAAGGATACTGCTTCTTGATTTTCAACTCGCGGGCATCGGGGTCGAGGGTGTCGTCGTTGGCGATGGCGAGAATCTCCGACTTATGTTCCAGATTGCTGTCCTTGATGTAGCTGCGCAGACCGTCCCAGTCTTCTGCCGTAGAAGAAACAGTGAAGAGACTGTTGGGCAGGTTCACCATGCGGCGCACATAATCTGTGAGTGTCTTGGCACGGTTCTTTGCCAAATAGTCGTTGTGACTATACGGACTCTCGGGCGAGGCGTATCCATGGATATTGATGCTGCTCACCTCCAGGTTCTTGTCTTCCTTCAGAGCGTTGATGGTGCTCACGATGCTGTCCAGCTGGGCAGGGTTGCGACGATAGTCGGCATGCAGTTCGATGCGGTTTACGGGGAAGTCGATGTAGGCACGCTTGTCGAGATGGCGCACTTTGACAGCCTCCACCTCGGGGCGCACGAAGTCTACATGGGGCTGACGGGTCTTGCGGAGGGTGAAGTCGCTTCCGTCCTGCAGGTCGCCGCATCCACAAAGGTCCTCGTGCATGGCGAGGTCGAAGTTTCTCTCCTTTTTGTCCAGTGGCACAGTGGCCTGATATTTCACGGTCTGCGCCTCCTTGTTGTTGCGGCGCACCACAAGAGCCTGGTCTGAGAGGTTGAGGCGCTTCTTGCCCACGCCACGCTCGTACATGATTTGCTGGCGACGGCCGTTGATAACAATCTCGGGCATCTTCTCCTTGCCGTCCGCCGTAGTGATCATCGGGGTGTAGATGAGCTGCGAGTTGGAGGGCATCTGGAGCGAGTCGAGACAGAGGTCCATGGCCACCGTCACGAAACCGTCGTGGCGGCTCATCTGCACGTTGGACACCTGGATTTTCCGCGCGGCCAACTTCACCTCCTGGCAGTCCTGTGCAAAAGCAGCGGCAGGAGCCAGCAAGGCCATATATAATAATGTATAGTGGTGGAATTCTTTCATTTTGCTGATCGTTTCTAGGTTTTACAACATATAGATGAGCGAGACGGCAGCCTTGGTAGGGCCTACATAGTTGTCGTGGGAACGGCCTTCCTTCTCGCCGCAGGTGCCGCACTTGAACTTGTCGTACTGGATGTAGTCGTAGCCAATGCCCAGTGACGTCTCCAGGTTCCAATGCTTGGAGAGGGGCCATTGATAGCCGACAGAGATACCACCCCCTACAAACCATCCCTCGTAGCGATGGTCGCGAAGGTCTTTCTTCAGGCCGAAGGGCAGCTTCACTCCTCCGGCATTAAACTGGCCGCCCATGGCATGCACGCCCAAGAACCATCCGTTGAAGCTCTGGCAGAACCAGTAGCGATACTCCGGCTGGAGAAGCCAGTGGCGAATGCTCGACTGGTCTCCCCCCGACTGCTTCCAAGGATTGAAGCCGAAGAAGACCTGTGCGGTATGCTTTCGGCCTACCGCCGCCTCGAGTCCCACATTGGGTGTAGTGGTGGCCCAATAAAGAAGGTTTGTTTTTGCTCCGATGTTTTGCGCGTGACTGGACAGGGTGACAAACAAGAGAAACAAAACAGCTAACGATATTCTTCTCATCATCATCATCTTTTACATATTTAATAGACATTTAATATATCTTAGAAAATTCATTTTCGTCCGAAGCTGATTCGGGCTTTAGGTTTATTGCAGATATTCGTCTCACATTCAGTTGTTAAGACGCTGCAAATATATACAAAAATTCCGAATAGGGGGGGGGGGAGAATGATTAAATTAAGTTAAACACAAGAAATTTAAACAAATTGTCCCCCAAATAGCCCTATAAAAAGGCCTTTTGACAACATTTTCGACATATACAAGGCTGTCGATCAAGGATGGTGTAAATTTTGGAGACGCAAGAAAGAGGTGCGGTTTAAGAAAGATTCTCGGGGATATTTCCCATCTCTCATCGAAAAAAACAAGAATATTCTTTGTCTTCTCCCTTATTTTCCTTAAATTTGCAGTGCTTTCCAGAAATATCAAGGAAGAAAGGTTATCATTATGGCAAGAAAACTATACCCGATAGGCATCCAGACATTCGAAAGAATACGTAGGGAAGACCGCTTTTACGCCGACAAGACGGAGTATGTGTACAACATGACTCATACCAGTGACACTTATATCTTTCTGAGTCGCCCCCGGCGATTTGGAAAGTCGCTCCTCGTCTCTACCCTGAAAAGCTATTTCGAGGGCAAGAAAGAACTCTTCAAGGGCTTGGCGATAGAGAAACTGGAGAAGGAGTGGACTGAATACCCCGTGCTGCACTTCGACATGTCGGGCGGCAAGCATCAAGGGCCAGAGGAACTCAAACTCTACTTGGGCTACCAGCTGGAAGAGCATGAAAAGAGATTTGGAATCAAGAAGCCCAAGGAGGGAGCCAACAACCGCCTGACCGAGCTGATAGAGACTGCATATCGGCAAACAGGAAAACAGGTTGTTGTCCTCATAGACGAGTACGACGCACCCTTGCTCGATGTGGTACACGACGAGGACACGTTGCCCGCTCTCCGAACTATCATGCGCAATTTCTATAGTCCTCTGAAGAAATGCGAGGAATTTCTCCGCTTTGTCTTCCTGACAGGCATCACCAAGTTCTCACAGCTGAGCATTTTCAGCGAGTTGAACAACATCACCAATATCAGCATGCGCACCTCTTACGCAGGGGTATGTGGCATTACAAAGGACGAATTGCAGTCAGAGATGTCGGAGGACATTGATTGTCTGGCTGAGACATTGTCTTTGTCTAAGGAGGAAACCATACAGAAGCTCAAAGACAATTATGATGGTTATCATTTCTCGTGGCCATCGCCGGATGTCTTCAATCCGTACAGCTTAATCAACTGTTTTTCGGAAGGAAAGTTAGGGGCCTATTGGTTTGGTTCGGGCACCCCTACCTTCCTGATAGAGATGATGCGCAAGTTTCGTGTACTTCCCTCCCAGATCGGTAACCTCTACGCCAAGGACTCTTCTTTCGACGCACCGACGGAAAAGATGCTTTCGATGACTCCGCTGCTTTACCAGAGCGGCTACATTACCATCAAGGACTATGACGCGGAACTGGAGTTGTACAGACTCGACATTCCCAACAAGGAAATCCGAGTGGGGCTTTACGACAGTCTCCTGCCCAACTATGTGGAGTCGGCGATAGACGAAGGAAGAGTGACCATAGCCCGAATGTCGGCATTCATCAATCGCGGCAACATCGACGGTGCCCTGGAATTGCTCCAGACTTTCATGGAGACCGTGCCCTATTGCGACAACACTCAATATGAGGGGCACTACCAGCAGATGATGTACCTTGTATTCGCCTTGCTCACAGAATATCGCATCGTGGTGGAGCAGCGCACGGCTAAGGGAAGGACGGACATCACGCTTGAAACCGCCGACCATATTTTCATCATGGAGCTGAAATTCGACAAGACGGCAGAGGAGGCTCTCGACCAAATCAACGACAACCGCTATGCCGATGCGTTTGCACTAAGTGGAAAAACTATCGTAAAGGTAGGTATCAACTTCAGCGTGAAGAAGGAGCGGAACATCACCAGATGGGTGAAGGGCTAAAACAAGAAAAAAAGATGCATCTCCCAACCTATGAGAGATGCATCTTTTGTCATTTATAAAGAATCAACGGAAGTTGACTTATTCCTTTGCCGTGAAGACCACGGCATTCTTACCCTGGCTGGTACCCTTGTAAGAAGTCTTGATGGTGATGAGGGAAACCTCGTCGCCCTCGTTGATGCCGAGGGAAGCAAACTGCTTGGAGGCACCGCCCCAGCCAGCAAGCGTACCATAGATATATACGGAACCCGTCTCGTCTACGAGGTCGTAGTTGCCATAGTCGGCCGACTTGATGTTGCTCACCTTGCCAGTAAGGAGGTAATAGACATTATCGTTGTCCTCCTTGGCGAGGAACTCAGCCACAGTGACTGGAGTAACC
>CAVGLH010000191.1:0-4339 GCA_963630065.1 Bacteroides fragilis
ATAAGAATAATGAAATAGACGACAAGACCATACGCCTTTGGGGCGAGCAAGCCCTGAAGGAGGAGGCGCAGTCCATCCTCGACCAGATACCTAGGCTGGACGACAACTTCGAGAAGGCTGTCGACATGATGTACCATTGCAAGGGTAAAATCATCGTGACGGGCGTGGGCAAGAGCGGACACGTGGGTGCCAAGATTGCCGCCACCCTAGCCTCGACTGGCACCCCGGCCTTCTATATCAATCCCCTCGACGTTTACCATGGCGACCTGGGTGTGATGACCGACAAAGACGTGGTGCTGGCACTGAGCAACAGCGGACAGACCGACGAACTTCTGCGTTTCATCCCCATGGTGCTCCACATGAACGTACCCATCATCTCCATCACCGGCAACCCCGAGTCGTTGCTGGCAAAATATTCCAACCACCACATCACCGTGAAGGTAAAGAAAGAGGCTTGCCCCCTGAACCTCGCTCCTACAAGCAGCACCACGGCGGCACTGGCCATGGGCGACGCCTTGGCGATAGCCTTGATGCAGGTGCGCCACTTCAAGCCCAGAGACTTCGCCCAGTTCCATCCCGGAGGCGAACTGGGCAAACGACTGCTCACCACCGCCGAGGACGTGATGCGCAGCAAAGACATGCCCGTGATACCCAAGGAGATGCACCTCGGAGAAGCCATCATCCACGTAAGCAAGGGAAAACTGGGACTGGGAATTTCGGTAGACGAGGACAACCATGTCATCGGACTCATTACCGACGGCGACATCCGCCGCGCCATGGAGAAATGGCAGGCAGAATTCTTCAACAAGTCGGTGAGCGACATCATGACCACCACCCCGAAAGTGGTACACCCCAGCACCAAGATTACAGAGATACTACGCATCATGCACAAGAACAAGGTACACACCGTGCTTGTGGTGGACAAGGAAAACCACCTAAAGGGAATCGTGGACCACTATGCATGCATGATTTAATGCTGAGTGTAATGTGCAAGTATTCAATGCAGAAATAAAATGAGATGAAAGTAAGACAGATATTATCAATAGCAATCCTATGGCTTGCCAGTTCGCTGTGCAGCGCACAGACAAGCGACTCGCTGATGGTGGAACAACTGCGCGGCAAAGGCATCCAGTTTTCCCACAACAATTCCGTCACGCTGCTGATGAGCGGACAAGAGAAATTCGACGACATGTTCCAGGCCATCCGCCAGGCCAAGCACAGCGTACACCTGGAATACTTCAACTTCAGAAACGACAGCATCGCCTCCCTCCTCTTCGACCTCCTGGCAGAAAAGGTGAAGGAAGGAGTGAAGGTGCGTGCGCTCTACGACGGCTTCGGCAACGCCTCCAACAACAAGCCCCTCAAGAAGAACCACATCAAGGAGATACGGGCTAGAGGCATTGAAATCTACGAATACAAGCCCATGAAATTTCCATGGATCAACGCCGTGTTCAACAGAGACCACCGCAAGATTGTGGTCATAGACGGACAAATAGCCTATACGGGCGGCATGAACGTGGCCGACTATTATATAAAAGGTACGGAAGTGGTGGGCGAATGGCACGACATGCACTGCCGCATCGACGGCAGCGAGGTGAACACCCTGCAACGGATATTCCTCAAGATGTGGAACAAGGTGAGCGGACAGAACGTAGGAGGAGATGAATACTTCCGAACGGAGAAAAAGGACTATCTCGTGGAGAACCTCAAGCCAGACACCACGGCCACCGCCTACCACAAGATGGTGGGCATCATCAACCGGGAGCCCCATATCTCCAAGGACATCATCCGATATTTCTACGTGAACGCCATCAACAACGCCAAGGACAGCATCAAGCTCATCAGTCCCTACTTCACGCTGAGCCACAAACTGAAGAAAGCTTTGAGAAATGCCGTGAAGCGAGGCGTAAAGGTGGAAATCATGCTCTCCACCAAGAGCGACATTCCGCTCACACCCGACTGCGGATTCTACAACGCCCACAAGCTGATGAAGCACGGATGCAAGATATGGATGTACACCCCAGGCTTCCACCACACCAAGATTATCATGGTGGACGGCAAGTTCTGCACCGTGGGCAGCGCCAACCTCAACGCACGTAGCCTCCGCTGGGACTACGAGGAAAACGCCGTCATCATTGACCCACACACCACGGAACAGCTGGTGAAACTCTTCGACGGACAGAAAAAGAAAGACTGTTTCCAGCTCACCGAGAAGAACTGGCGGGAGTGGCGCACAGGATGGCAGCGGTTCAGGGGATGGTTTGCCGCCGTCTTCCTCACCTCATTCCTATAAAAGTATAGAAAGCCAAAATAAAGCAGAGAGAATGAACAACAGGATACCAGAACTGGCAATCGTCGAAGGAAACACGCTTGCCGCCATCGGCCTTAAAAGTCTTCTGGAAAGTGCCATGCCGATGGTCAAGGTCACCACATTCGGCACGTTCGGCGAATTTGAGGCGAACGTGCCTGAGCATTTCATGCACTATTTTGTATCCATACACACTGTGCTGACCCACCGCAACTTCTTCATCGACGAGAAGCACCGCCATCATACTATCGTACTCACACCAAGCAACGACCCCAACTCTCAGTTGAAAGACTTCCATTGCCTATGCGTCAATGTTCCGGAATCCAGCCTCATCAAAGAGTTGGTCAGCTTGCAGCGCACGGGCCATCCCCACGGCGAGCATCTTCCGAAGGATCCTACTCCCATGCAGGAGAAAATACTTTCAGACAGGGAAAGAGAGGTACTGGCTCTCGTAGCCCAAGGCTACATCAACAAAGAAATAGCCGACAAATTGTGCATCGGGTTGACCACCGTCATCACCCATCGCAAGAGGATACAAGAGAAATTAGGGTTAAAAAGTGTATCCGCCCTCACCATCTATGCTGTGATGCAGGGCTTTGTAGACATCAATCGCATATAACAAGCATCCCCATTTGTAGTGACCAATACCTACAAATGGGGATACTTATTACCCAAAATAACGTGACAAAAACACAAAGAATCAGCCACAATACCTATTTATGATTAGAGTTTGACGGTGGAAATATCCACCAGATTGTTGACTATCGCATAGATGGTGAGACCCGCCGGAGAGTGAATCTGGAGCTTGCGGGCGATATTCCTGCGATGGGTAATCACCGTGTTGATAGAGATGTAAAGATGGTCGGCAATCTCCTTGTTGGTCATCCCCTGCACCAAGGCCACGATGACATCCTTCTCACGGTCGCTCAATTGCTCGTCGCTCATCGGAGTCTGGTTGATCATGCTGGAGATTTTGGCACTTACATCGTTCTGCTTCAACTTTCTCTCGGCATTGCGCACAGCGGGGATGAAGATTTCCTCCTCCACCTCAGAATGGTGGGCAAGCCACTCCTCATTGTTGTAAATGTCATAGAGTGTGGCACTGAGTTGGTTGTTGTGCAAGCCATCGGAAGGCAGATATTTGATGATGATGCTCTTGAGTTCCTTCAGTTTCTGGTCCACCTGCACATGATGCTTGGAGAAAGTCTCGATATCGAAGTTATAGTTGGCATTGCCATTCATAAGTTCCTGAACATAAGGGAATACCATCTTCTCCTCATATTTCATATGGTTGGTGATGCTATGAGCATAATCATCATAAAGTTTGAGTATGAGCCGGGCAAGATTGTCGTTCTCGTCCAAGGCATCCACCAACTCCTTGCGGATGAAGGGCAGCTGGAAGTCGATGTAATAAGCATGTGATGCCCTGAGATAATGCAACAGGGTAGGCAGCGACAGGCGGTCGGCATTGTCATATTCCTTGTAGCCATTGATGGTGAAGTTGACCACGGCGAGGAAAGTATAAGTGTCCACCTTCTGTTCGTCGCATACCTCCTTCACGGTCTTGTCGCCAAAGCCGAGGTTGATGCCGAAGCTGCCAAGGCTCTGCAAGATGTTATAGTTGTCTCTGATGATGCTGATCATCTTGTCGTCAGCCTCATACATCTTTTGATTTTTCATCTTTGATACCTATTTTTAAAACATTCATAATGTTTGCTTATATGGGTGCAAAATTACGAATTTATTCCGAGATATGCAATACCTAGAAATGGGGATGCGGCTGTTTACCAACTTTTAAGTATTGCAAGGTAATTTTAAACTTCGTACCTTTGCACCCGAAATCGAGAAAGAGCGCGGTGATGATTGCCACTCCCGAGCGGCAAGACATCGCAAAGCCTTTTAGATAAGGTACTGGCGAGGTGTTGAAGTCGAGACCGCAACCAGACATCCGCGCCTCTTTTCTTTTTCACATTTCACCTAAAATCCGCAGACAAGGTGCCATTTTGTGCTAAATGGTTTTGATAAAGGTAT
>CAVGLH010000192.1:0-2159 GCA_963630065.1 Bacteroides fragilis
CACTAACAACTTAAGTATATTATAACAATAACCATTAATTGATATGAGTTTAAAAATCGTAGTACTTGCCAAGCAAGTACCTGACACAAGAAATGTGGGTAAGGATGCGATGACAGCCGAAGGCACAGTCAACCGCGCCGCCCTGCCCGCTATCTTCAATCCTGAGGATTTGAACGCATTGGAGCAGGCCCTCCGCCTGAAAGAGCAGAATCCGGGTTCTACAGTTGGTATTTTGACAATGGGTCCTCCCCGTGCCGGAGAAATCATCCGCCAGGGACTTTACCGCGGTGCCGATACGGGCTGGTTGCTTACCGACCGTCTCTTTGCCGGTGCCGATACATTGGCCACTTCCTATGCCCTCGCTACTGGTATCAAGAAGATTGGCGACGTGGATATCGTGATTGGCGGTCGCCAGGCCATCGACGGCGACACTGCCCAGGTGGGTCCGCAGGTGGCCCAGAAGTTGGGCTTGAACCAGGTGACCTACGCTGAAGAGATTCTCAAGGTGGAGAATGGCAAGGCAACTATCCGCCGCCTCATCGACGGTGGTGTGGAAACCGTAGAGGCTCCCCTGCCTCTCGTTGTCACCGTGAACGGAAGTGCAGCCCCCTGCCGTCCCTGCAACGCCAAACTTGTGATGAAATACAAATACGCTACTTGTCCGATGGAGCGCAAGGGCGACGAGCCTTGGAGCAAGCTCTACGAGGAGCGTCCTTACCTGACCTTGAACCAGTGGAGCGTGGCCGACGTGGATGGCGACCCTCAGCAGTGTGGCCTCAGCGGTTCGCCTACCAAGGTGAAGGCGGTGAAGAACATCGTGTTCCAGGCAAAGGAGAGCAAGACCCTCACCGGCAGCGACGAGGACATCGACGGACTGGTAAAGGAATTGTTGGACGAAAGTATTATCGGATAGTTATTTTTAGGAGATATTCGAGGAGTTAAAGGAGTTAAGGAGTCAAAGGAGTTAAGACAACAGTATTCGAACTATGTTTTCTCCTAAGATTCAAGCAAGACCAGCTGTTGTCTTAACTCCTCAGCGACCGAAGGGAGCGATAACTCCTTAACTCCTTCAACTCCTCGAACCTCATAACATAGAATAAAATGAACAACGTATTTGTATATTGCGAGGTAGAAGGCACTACTGTTGCCGAAGTATCTCAGGAATTGCTCACCAAGGGACGCAAGCTCGCCAACCAGCAGGGCGTGGAGCTTCATGCCATCGTTGCCGGCACAGGCATCAAGGGCAAGGTGGAAGACCAGATTCTCCCTTATGGTGTAGATAAATTATTTGTTTTCGATGCCGAGGGCTTGTTCCCTTACACCTCGGCTCCCCATACCGACATTCTCGTGAACCTCTTCAAGGAGGAGAACCCGCAGATTGCCTTGATGGGTGCCACTGTCATCGGCCGTGACCTCGGTCCCCGTGTCTCTTCTTCCTTGACCAGCGGTCTGACAGCCGACTGTACGGAGCTGGAGATTGGCGACTACGACGAGAAGAAGACAGGCAAGCACTTTGACGGTTTGCTCTACCAGATTCGTCCTGCCTTCGGTGGCAACATCGTGGCTACCATCGTCAACCCGGAACACCGCCCGCAGATGGCTACCGTTCGCTCCGGCGTGATGCAGAAGCACATCTACGAGGGTGAGTGCAAGAAGGAAGTGGTTTATCCCGAGGTGAGCAAGTATGTGCCTGCCGAGGACTTCGTAGTAAAAGTGCTCGACCACCACGTAGAGGCTGCCAAGCACAACCTGAAGGGTTCTGCCATCGTTGTAGCCGGAGGTTATGGCGTGGGAAGCAAGGAAGGTTTCGACCAGCTCTTCGAGTTGGCTCACTTGCTCCATGGTGAGGTAGGTGCTTCCCGTGCAGCTGTAGATGCCGGTTGGGTTGACCACGACCGTCAGATTGGTCAGACGGGTGTCACCGTTCACCCCAAGGTATATATTGCCTGCGGCATCTCCGGTCAGATTCAGCACATCGCCGGTATGCAGGATTCCGGCATCATCATCTCCGTCAACAGCGATCCGGACGCTCCAATCAACAAGATTGCCGACTATGTGATCAACGGTACGGTTGAGGAGGTAGTGCCCAAGCTCATCAAGTATTACAAGCAGAACTCGAAGTAGAACTTTTGAGGAGTTAAGGAGTTAAGAAGTTAAAG
>CAVGLH010000192.1:2685-4325 GCA_963630065.1 Bacteroides fragilis
ATGGCTAATTACTATAGTGATCATCCAGAGATAGAATTTCATCTCAACCATCCGCTCATGAAACGTGTAGTGGACTTGAAGGAAAGAAATTATTCAGAGAAAGACCAGTTTGAGGACGCCCCTGTCAACTACGAGGATGCCATCGAGAACTACAAGCGACTGCTCGACATCACGGGCGACGTGGCTGCCAATATCATCGAACCAAACTCAGAGGCTGTAGATTTGGAAGGCCCTCACTTGGAGAACGGCCGCATGATTTATGCCAGCAAGACCTACGAGAACCTCGACGCCACCCGCAAGGCTGGTCTCTGGGGCATCTCCATGCCTCGCCGTTACGGTGGCTTGAACTTGCCCAACGCCGTATTCTCCATGGCTTCGGAGATTATCTCCGCTGCCGATGCCGGTTTCCAGAACATCTGGTCGCTCCAGAGCTGTATCGACACCCTCTATGAGTTCGGTTCAGAGGAGCAGCGCCAGAAATACATCCCCCGCATCTGCCAGGGCGAAGGCATGAGCATGGACCTGACAGAACCTGATGCAGGTTCCGACCTCCAGCACGTGATGCTCAAGGCTACACAGGATGCCGACGGCACATGGCGACTGAACGGTGTGAAGCGATTCATCACCAACGGCGACTCCGACATCCACCTGGTACTGGCCCGTTCAGAGGAAGGTACCAAGGACGGCCGTGGTCTCTCCATGTTCATCTACGACAAGCGCGACGGTGGCGTAGATGTTCGCCACATTGAGCACAAACTCGGTATCCATGGTTCGCCTACCTGCGAATTGGTCTATAAGAATGCCAAGGCAGAACTTTGCGGCAGCACCCGTCTGGGTCTTATCAAGTATGTGATGGCTTTGATGAACGGTGCCCGCCTGGGTATCGCCGCACAAAGCGTCGGCGTGGAACAGGAAGCCTACAACGAGGGCTTGGCTTATGCCAAGGAGCGTGCCCAGTTTGGTGAAAAGATCATCAACTTCCCTGCTGTCTATGACATGCTTTCCCGTATGAAGGCAAAGCTCGACGCAGGCCGCTCGCTTCTCTACTGCACCGCCCGCTATGTAGATATCTACAAGGCTTTGGAAGACATCTCGCGCGACACCAAACTCTCTCCCGAGGAGCGTCAGGAGATGAAGAAATACACCAAGCTCGCCGATGCCTTCACACCATTGGCAAAGGGTATGAACTCCGAGTATGCCAACCAGAACGCCTACGATGCCATCAGCATCCACGGCGGTTCGGGCTTCATCATGGAGTACAAGAGCCAGCGTCTCTTCCGCGACGCCCGCATCTTCTCTATCTACGAGGGTACCACCCAGCTCCAGGTTGTTGCTGCCATCCGCTACATCACCAACGGCACTTACCTCGGCATCATCAAGGAGATGATGGAGAGCGAGGTGAGCGATGACTTGAAGGCTTTGAAGGAGCGTGTAGGCAAACTCGTAGATCTCTACGAGGCAGCCATCGCCAAGGTGAAGGAGCTGGGCGACCAGGCAGTCCACGACTTCCTTGCCCGCCGTCTCTACAACATGACGGGCGACATCGTGATGTCTCTCCTCATCCTCGACGATGCCACCAAGGCTCCCGAGATGTTCCAGAAGAGCGCCAACGTATATGTTCGCATGGCAGAGGAGGAAGT
>CAVGLH010000193.1:0-4319 GCA_963630065.1 Bacteroides fragilis
AACCAGTCAGGTCGTTCTTCTTTGCCACACCGTAACCGATAACCACGACCTCATTCAAGGCCTTGGAGTCGTCCTGGAGGGTGATGTTCATGTTGCTGGCAGCCTTCACGGTCTGTGGAGTCATGCCGAGGTAGGTAAAGGTAAGGTTGGTACCTGGAGCTGCGTCCACGGAGAAGTTACCGTCCATGTCGGTAATGCCCACAGCTTTACCGTTCACGGTGATGGTAGCACCCATGACGGGTTCGCCGGAAGCATCTTTCACTTGTCCCTTAATCGCATTGCTCTGCGCAAAGGAACTCGCTGTCAGAAGCAGACCGCTTGCTAGGGTCAACGCTCTGAGAGGCAATTTAAATTTCACCTGCTTCATCATTTGTTCGATTTTTAAGTTTATGTTTATATGTTATATTCTTGATGAATTGTTTATTCTTTCTTTCCACTAGACAAGTTGTTTCTTCTATTTTTGGGTTGTCTATTGTTAGATGGTTCGGATTTCTGCTGCAAAATTAATTTCTTTTATGTTACGATGCACTATTTTTTAGTTAATTCCGTTATTTATTATGTGCAAACGTTTGCACTTGCTTTGCTTGATTTATGTCAACGAAAATGGTGCAACTTCACGGATATTTCCCTAATTTTGCAGCAGATCTAAAAACAATGAACGAGAATTACAACATAACAATGAAGGATATCGCCCACGAGCTGGGCGTGAGCATCGCCACTGTGAGCCGGGCCTTGAAGGACAGTCCGCGCATCAGTGCAGTTCAAAAAGAGCGCATCCAAGCCTATGCCAGGGAGCGAAACTTCTGTCCCAACTTTTTGGGTGAGGCCTTGCGCCACAGCAAGGTGCAGGCCATCAAGGTGATTGGGGTCATCGTGCCACAGGTGGTACACTACTACTTCATGTCGGTGCTCTCGGGCATCGAGGAGGAGGCCCGCGCCAGGGGCTACCGAGTGATGGTGGCGCAGAGCAACGAGCGATACGACAAGGAGGTGGCCATCTGCGACGACTTCTATAAAAATAAGGTGTGCGGCATCATCGTGTCGCAGGCCAAGGACACCAAGCAGTATGCCCATTTCGAGAAATTGATGAAGAACGGGGTGCCTCTCGTCTTCTATGACAGAATATGTACGGGCGTAAACTGTTCCCGGGTGGTGGTAGACGACTACATGGGGGCTTTCACCGCTGTGAGCCATCTCATCGACACCGGATGCAGGAAGATTGCTTTCTACGGCTCGCCGATGAATCTGGAAATCTCGAAAAACCGATACAATGGCTATCACGACGCACTGGTGAAGCATGGGCTGAATGAGAACCCCCAACACATACGCATCTGTGACAACCGGGCGCAGGCGGAGGCGATAACGCCGGAGATACTGGTGATGGACGACCGCCCCGATGCCTTCTTCGCCATCAACGACGATACCGCCATCGGCATCCTCTACACCGCCAAGCGCATGGGTTTCCGGGTGCCCGAGGACATCAGCATCTGTGGTTTCACCAACGGCGACCGTGCCAAGGCATGCGACCCGATGCTCACCACCGTGGAGCAGCGAGGCGTGGCAGTGGGAGAGGAGGCTGCCAACATCCTCATCGGGCAGGTGGAGGGAGCTATCCCAAGAAATGTGGTGGAGAAGAGAGTGGTGAGGACCCGGCTTGTGGTGCGAGGAACAACAAGATGAGAGTCGTGAAAGGACCGTGCCAAGTCCGTACCATCTCCGTATCAAGTTTACCCCAGGTTTACCTCAAGTTTACCCCAAGTTTACCTTTGGGCTGAACATGGCTCGGCATTGGCCTGGTACAATCCCTGAAAACAAAGCTGCAAAATAAAACAATTAAAACAATATTATAATGAAACAAAAACCTGATTTAAGTTTCTGGAAGCTGTGGAACCTGAGCTTCGGATTCTTCGGGGTGCAGATTGCCTATGCTCTGCAAAGTGCGAACATCTCCCGAATCTTTGCCACGTTGGGCGCCGACCCGCATAGTCTGAGTTACTTCTGGATTCTCCCTCCGCTGATGGGAATCCTCGTGCAGCCCATCGTGGGCACGCTGAGCGACAATACTTGGTGCCGCTTCGGCCGCCGCATCCCCTATCTCTTCGTGGGAGCCACGGTGGCGGTGCTTGTGATGTGCCTGTTGCCCAACGCCGGGTCGCTCGGCCTGACCGTGAGCGGTGCGATGCTCTTCGGACTCATCGCCCTCATGTTTCTCGATACGAGCATCAACATGGCGATGCAGCCATTCAAGATGCTCGTGGGCGACATGGTAAACGAGAAGCAGAAGGCGAAGGCATACTCCATACAGAGTTTCCTCTGCAACGCCGGTTCGGTGGCGGGCTATATCTTCCCCTTCCTCTTCACTTTCCTGGGCATCAAGAACGTGGCAGAGAAGGGCGTGGTGCCCGACTCCGTGATCTGGTCGTTCTATATAGGGGCCGCCATCCTCATCCTCTGTGTCATCTACACCACGATGAAAGTGAAAGAGTGGAATCCACGGCAGTATGCGGAATATAATGAAGCTGCTGACGAAACTTCCGAGGAAAAAGCAAACTGGATTACTTTGCTTCGCAATGCTCCTTCCACCTTCTGGAAGGTGGGTCTGGTGCAGTTCTTCTGCTGGGCGGGTTTCCTCTACCTCTGGAATTATTCCACGGGAGCCATTGCCGAGACCGTTTGGGGCACGACGGATGTGGCATCGGCTGAATTCCAGGAGGCAGGCAACTGGGTTGGCATTCTTTTTGCAGTGCAGGCTGTGGGCAGTGTGCTTTGGGCGGTGGTTCTGCCACAGTTCAAGAACACCAAGGTGGCTTATAGCGTGAGCCTCATTATCGGCGGCGTGGGCTTCGCCCTCATCCCGTTCTTGCACGACCAGTACCTCCAGTTCATCCCCTTCCTCATGATAGGAGCCGGATGGGCGGCCATGCTGGCAATGCCTTTCACCTTCGTCACCAATGCCTTGCAGGGCTATGGCCACATGGGAGCCTACCTCGGCCTTTTCAACGGCACCATCTGCATCCCCCAGATTGTGGCAGCTGTCTGCGGCGGCGGCATCCTGAGTCTCGTGGGTTCCCATCAGAGCACGATGATGGTGGTGGCAGGCCTGTTGCTCATCTGCGGCGCACTGGCCGTGAGCATCATCAAAGAGAAGAAATAATCACAAATATATTTAACACCTTTGAAGTCTTATGCAAATTCATTTCAACATAGATTACAAGGCAATGTATGGCGAGCAAATCGCCATCAGCATTCAGAAAGACGGCGAGGAACTCAAGTTCCCCTTGTTGACGCTCGATGGCGAGCGTTGGTCATTCGACTGGAGCGTAGAGAAAGCCCCGAAGCATTGCACCTATTATTATAGTGTGGAGCGAGAGGGCAAGACGGTCAAGACGGAGTGGACGCTCGTGAAGCACCAGCTCGACCTCACGGCCGACAAGGCCGGGGAGTATACGCTCTACGACTACTGGAAGGCGATGCCGGAGGACGCTTACCTCTACAGCAGTGCCTTCACCGACTGTATCAACCACCAGGCTCCCGAGAAGACGTGCGCAACGGACTGTGCCAAGACCGTGCGCCTCATCGTGCGTGCCCCCCAGTTGCGCGACGGCGATCGGCTCGGTGTGGTGGGGGCAGACCCGGCGTTGGGAGCATGGAATCCCAAGAACCTGCTGAGAATGACGCAGCACACCTACAATGAGTGGACCGTGGACATCGACGCAGCACGCTTGCAGAGCCGCCACATGGAGTTCAAGTTCGTGGCCTACAACAAGCAGAAGGAGTGCTTGAAATGGGAGACCTGCATGAACCGCACCGTCGACCTGCCCGAGATGAAGGAGGGCGACGTGGTGGCCTATGAACTCGACCAGTCTTTCTTCGCCCTCTTCAACCGCAAGGTGGCTGGCACCCTTGTGCCCGTATTCTCCCTGCGCAGCAAGAAGAGTGCCGGTGTGGGCGACTTCGGCGACCTGAAGACGATGATCGACCTTGTGGCCAAGACCGGGCAGAAAGTGCTCCAGCTCCTTCCCGTCAACGACACCACCATCACCCACACATGGACCGACAGCTATCCTTACAGTTGCATCAGCGTCTTCGCCCTGCACCCCATGTATGCCGACCTCAACGCCCTGCCCCACCTGAAGGATGCCAAGGCCTTGGCCGAGGCAGAGAAGACGAGGGCAGAACTGAACGCCTTGCCCCAGATAGACTATGAAAAAGTAAATGACTTCAAGCTCGCTTATCTGCATCAGATATTCGAGCAGGAGGGCGGGAAGATGATGGCAACCGACGAATACAAGGCGTTCTTCCAAGAGACAGAGGCATGG
>CAVGLH010000194.1:0-4306 GCA_963630065.1 Bacteroides fragilis
GTGTGCTTTCATGGCTTAGAGATGGGCTATTCTAAGGGACTTGTCTCATCGCCTCCCGACGATGTGCTGCCTCCCGACGATGTGTCGCCTCCCGATGGATTGCTTGTGCCGCCAGTGTCGTCCTTGGTGGTGCCGCTGTCTTCGCCGGATGATGAGCCGGATGAGCCGGTGGCCAGGTCGACGCGCTTGATGGTGGTGTCGAGGTTGGAGGCCTTCAGCTCGCCGGTGGCCCGGGCACGGAGACGCAAGCCCTCGATGTACTTCGATACCGTCCAGTCTTCCTTGGTGTCGGAACCGCCCTTCACCCTCAGGCCGATGGAGAAGATGGCCAGGTCGGGAAACTTCACGTTCTTGCCCAGAAGGAGCAGCTCCTTGGTACAGACCACGGCATCCGTCAGGATTCCCTTGATGGCTCCCTTGCTGAAGGGGGTGTTGTGGCTCGCCATGTGCTCGGCCAGCTCGTCGAGACCGATGGTCTCCTCCGCTACCACTCGCGGATACCACTTCTGGTAGGCCTCCGCAATCTTCTGGTTGGTGTTTTGATACAGTGTTACTCTAATCATGGAAAATTGAAAGATTTAAATATGGAAAGATGGAAATATGACACTCTCTGAATCACAATGCAAAGATACGAAATCGCGGGTGGGGCATCTATGACTTTCCGGGAGATTCTATGACTTTCTATGACATTTGATGACTTTTTCCCTATGGCTCGCCGAGATATTCCAGTATCTGGACCACTTGGGGCGAGGTGAAGAACTTGGAGCTGCGGCGGTAATGGAGGGCCGCGAGACGCTCGCAGAGGGGAGGACAACCGTTGATCCAGCGCATCAGATGGTTGGTGGCGGTCTTCGGGTCGCTCTCGGGGAAATAGAGCAGGGAGAGCTCCTGCTTGGTGTAACTACGAATCTGCATTTTTTTTAAATGTTAAATGTTAAGTGACTTGGTTACGGAGGGTGAGTGACTTGGTTATGCCTCCTGAGTGACTTGTTTGCGATGCCTGAGTGACTTGGTTGTGGGTGACAAGTGACAGGGTGACACTGACGTTTCGAAAGTTTTATCTTCCTGCGTAGGCGGGCGAGCGTGTGAGGGAAGCTGCTTTCCCGCCCGCCCGCCTACGTGAGAGAGAATTTTTGAAAAACGGGTGTCACGGTGTCACTCGTCACTCTCGGCATTCAATGCCTGCGTCATCTGGTAGGCCTTCATCTCCTCCGCCGTGCGGCAGACTACGAGGTAGCCGCGGCTCCGGTTGGTGCGCACACGCTTGAAACCCAGTTCGGTGAAGGCACGGCTCACGTTGGTGCTGCTCAGCTTCTGGCTGATGCCATAGCTGATGAGCTGCAGGGCCCTGGCTACAGACATGAAATCCCCGTTCTCTCCCTCCAGCGGTTTGCGGAAGTAGAGATCTACCAGCTCGCGCTCGATATGGGGTGTCTCGAAGAGCCGGTTGTAGGCGTTCTGGGCATCCACCTCGTCCCTGTCGAACCAGTAGCGGAAGCCGCTCTTGTAGAGGGCGTAGGCCTGGGCGTAGATGCCTTCGTAGGCAAAGGGATGGTCTCGGGGCGAGAGGATGCTCTCCACCTCGAAGGGCAGCCAGCGGCGGTTGCCCGTGGTGTCGCTCAAGAACTGCAGGTTGTTGCCCGTGCCGCAGAAGGAGGCGATGTGCTGCCGGTGCTCGTGATAGCGTGCATAGGCCGCTCGCTCGTCGATGCTGGGCATGGTGACGGCGGCCTTCAGCTGGTTCAGCTCCGCCGGGCGCATGGTGTCCAGCTCTTCGCAGCATACCAGGCCATACTGGGCCAGGGTGAGGAGGTCGTCTCGCGACATGCGGTGGGCGTTGGTCTTCACGTAGAAGTACTGGCGCAGCCCGGGCGGCAGCAGGTTGCTGAGCCACGTGGTCTTGTAGGCGCCCTGCTCGCCGATGAGCACGAGCACCACGTTGTTTACCACGCCGTCGGACACCCATCCCGCCACCATGCCCACGAGCCACTTCTTGAGATAGACGTACCATCGCTCCTGTGCCTCGGCTCCGCCTCTCACACGGACGGTGCCGGCAAGCTCGCGGATGTAGTCTTTTTCTCCCACAGATTCCACGGATGTGCACAGATTTTTCAAGTACTCCGCGAAGGGATGGTAGGGGCGCACGTAGTCTGAGTCGATGACGCGGTACATGTCCTGGATGTTGACACGGGCCACGGACGACATCTGGCTCCATAGCGAGTTGACCATACGGTCGGAAATGGGAAGCCAGGGGTGTTCTTCCTTCTCCTGGTATTCCGCCCGCATGGTGATTTCGTTGAAGCGGAGGCTGACGTGGCCGTCGAGGAAGGTTTTGATCTCCTCCACGCTGGCATACTTCGGGGGCTTGCCTCCGCCGCCGTCGTCACGGCAGGCCTTCTTGTCGCTGGCCAGTTTGTGCGCGTAGGCTTCGAAGCACGACTTGAACACTTGCGGGGTGTCTTTGTACTGGCCGAACTTTTCCGTGGCCCATTCGATGGCTGCCTTGCGGTTGTAGCGCTTCTGGGCCATCATATAGCCGGTGCGCATCACATACTCGTTGTGGCTGCCTGGCTCAAAGCGGATGCCGTCGCTGGCCAGCTTGGGGGCGATGATGTGCTGGTAGTACTCCTCGATGCGCTTCAGCTGCCTCTGCTCCTTGCTCTCCTTGGCGGACGAGTCGGAGTGGCGGGCTATCTCCTTGGCGGTGAAGGGCACGGCATCGGGGTTGAAATACACCTCGGGGTCGTAGGCCAGGCCGCTCAGCCGCGTGATGTTCTTGCACTGGCCGTCGGTTTCGCATCCGATGAGCTGCGCGTAGTAGGCGTTGCCGGCGAAGAAGGCTTGCTGATAGTGGGACACAATGTCGTCCATGGCATCGGTGTGAGACTCTGGAAGATAGTACTTGTAGATGACGCGCAGTCCGTTGCCGCTCATCGTGATATAGCACAGGAGGGTGTGAGGGTCGGCTGTGATTTTCGCCTTCAGGAGATTCAGCTCCTTGGCAATTTCATCAGGGCCGTTTGATTCTTCACTCTTCCCTCTTCGTTCTTCACTTACCGTGTGGTCGAAGTCGACGAGCGAGCATCCCGTGAGTCGTGTGATGTTCTCCCGCCCCTTGCCTCCCTCGAAAAGGCAGGCCACGGCGAAGAGGGGAGCGCGGCGCTTGAACTCCTTGTCGCCGGTCTTCCGATACGACTCGGTGAGCACTTTCAGCTTTGCGTCGGATTGGACGATGCTTGCCACCCCTTCGATGGTTCCCCTGGTGGGAGACTTGCAGGTCATTCCGTTAAAAAGGCTTAGTTCCATTGAGTTGACTTGTTAGTTGTTGATTTACTAGACTGAGTCCATGAGACGATCTACATCCTCATGAACATTCGATGGTTTATGCTGCAAAGATATAAAAACTCTGAAAACGATCGCCTTAACATGTTAAGGCGGATTTTATAAATATCAATAATATTAATTGTTTTTTAACAAAAAATTATGCCAAAATCAAGTTTCAAGGCGGTTAACCGCCAGTTTGGTTCATTTTTGAATGCAGAGCTGAAGCGCAACTGCATCACGGTAGAGGTTTTCAGAAAGCGTTGCCATTTCGACCGCACTGCTTTTTCTGAGTTGAAGGGGGCTTAGGTACGAGCGACCTTCCCCTGGGTTACTATCAGCAAGTGCTCCTTGCCTTCCGCGATTTTGTGGACGAGGAGGAGTACGCAGAGATCAAGCGCCGCTGGGGAGAGGCCCTGAGCGACTTTGAGGTAACCTCGATATAATTCCTTGCTTGAGTGTGGTACGGCGAGGGCGCCGTACCTCCTAGGCAAGTCATGTAGGAGGTACAGCGCCCTCGCTGTACCACACGCCAAGCAGCAGCGCCCTCGCTGTATCCCCCCCAAGCAGCAGCGCCCTCGCTGTACCACAATCAAGAAAGCAAATGTAACAAAAGAACATCTGTGTCGTCTGTACTATCTGTGGGCGAATTAAAATCCGTGTGCCCCCTCAGATTTGAAAATAATCCTGAAATCGCTTGGCGGTTACGAAAGAAAGTCGTATTTTTGCATCGGAAATCATTTTGAATGTTTAATAAGGAGACGATTATGAGAAGGATAGAGGAGCGATATATCAGTTTGCTGACCGACTTCGGTTTCAAGCGCATCTTTGGAACAAAGCCCAACAAGGATTTGCTCATCAATTTCCTGAACTCGCTGTTTGAAGGCTTTCAGGTGATCAAGGACGTGAAATACTTGAACAGCGAGCATGTGGGGGATGTCTTTGCCGAGCGCAAGGCCATCTTCGATGTGTATTGCGAGAATGA
>CAVGLH010000195.1:0-4290 GCA_963630065.1 Bacteroides fragilis
GTGGCTCTGCCTCATGGCTTCCAGCCTGTCCGCTCTTCTTCCGGCAATGCCTACCAGCCAGCCACGTTCCGCCAGAAGCTTGGCCACTTCCATTCCGATGCCCGATGTGGCACCCGTCACAATGGCTTTTCTATGAGATTGTGTCATGTCTATTCTGTGTTCAATTCACGCAAGAGGTTGTCCAGCTCGTCCAGTTCTTCTTCCCTGGTGGCCCAGCTGGTCACGAATCTACAGATGATTTCCGTCTCGCTCTTTCTCTCCCAAATCTCGAACGCCACTTTCCTGGACAGGGCTTCGTAGAGGGAAGGGGAAAGGATGACAAACTGCTGGTTGGTAGGGGAATCGTAGGCGATGGCGATGCCGTGCGACCGGAAGATGCCGCGGATGCGGGACGTCATGGCGATGGCGTGGCGGGACACCCTGAAGTAGAGGTTGTCTGTAAACAGGGTGTCAAACTGGATGCCGAGCATCCTTCCCTTGGCCAGCAAGGCTCCGTGTCGCTTCACCGTGGTGAAGAAATACTTGGGAGTCGGCATCCCAGAGAATACCACCGCTTCGCCAAACATGGCTCCTACCTTTGTGCCGCCGATGTAGAACACGTCGCAATGGCGGGCGAGGAAGGGCAGGTCGTAGTCGCAAGCCTCCGACATCAGTCCATATCCCAGACGTGCGCCGTCGAAATAGAGCCGCAGACTGTATTTCCGGCAAGTGGCATAAAGTTCAGCCAACTCCTCTCGGGTATAAACCATTCCCAGTTCGGTAGGCGTCGATACATACACCATGCCGGGTTGCACCATGTGGGGATGCGTCTCGTCTGCCAGGAAAGTCTCCATGTAGTCTGCCAAGGTTTGTGGGGTCAACTTGCTGTCCGTGGAGGGCAGGGTGATTACTTTGTGCCCGAAAGCCTCTATGGCTCCCGACTCATGCACCTCGATATGTCCCGTCTCCACACAGATCACTCCCTCGCACCCCAGGAGTACTGAGTCTATCACCGTGCTGTTGGTCTGCGTGCCGCCCACAAGGAAGAACACGTCTGCGTTCTCCATGTCTATGGCCTTGCGGATCTTCACCTTTGCCGCCTCGGTGTAAGGGTCGAATCCATATCCCGAAGTCTTCTCGTCGTTGCTCTTGCCCAGGGCTTCCAATATCTCCGGCAAGGTTCCGTTGTTGTAATCGCTTTCGAATGAAATCATGTTTCTGTTGTTTTGTTTATCACTTTTCGTGTGCAAAGTTATATAATAATGTGGAAACAGCAAAATATTAGAACTTAAATTTCTGAGGTATCAGAGCGAAAAAATGCCTCGTTGGAGTGGTAAATGCAAGAAAGTTTCCTTTATAAGGGAAATATTTTGCGCTTTTCTTTCCTTTATAAAGGAAATTTGCGTATATTTGCACCCGTATTTCGTTAAAAACTCGATGATATGGACAAGAATGTAGCAAAGAAAATGATACTTGAGAACCAACAGATGGTAAAAGAATTGAGTTTCATACGTCGCGATGTCAAGTTTGAACCTCATTCCTGCTATGTGTTGGTGGGTCTTCGTCGTGCCGGAAAGTCATATATGCTTTACCAGCGCATACACGACCTGTTGCAAGAAGGGCATTCCGTCGAAGAGTTCCTCTACTTCAATTTTGAGGATGACCGTCTGGCAGACATCCAGCTCGGTGACCTTGACCTCATCAAGCAGGCATACGAAGAAGTGTTTGAGTACAAACCCATCTTCATGCTTGACGAAATCCAACTTGTAGATGGATGGGAGAAGTTTGCCCGCCGGCTTGCCGACCGCAAATACATCGTTTATATAACGGGAAGCAATGCCAAGATGTTGAGTAAGGAAATCTCCACCACGCTTGGCGGACGCTATATTGTCCAGAATGTGTTTCCCTTCTCCTTCCCGGAATTTCTCAAAGCCAAAAACATTCCACTGGAAAAACAGTGGGAATACCTTGACAACGCTCCCGTCAAGCGGGCGTTCAATGAATATTTCCATTTCGGAGGTCTGCCGGAGTTGGTTCTTCGGGAAGAACCCTTTAAACGCCAATGGCTGGGGAACCTATATAACAAGATATATTTTGGCGATTTGGTCAGCAGGTACAATGTCCGCAACACGGTAGGACTGAAAGTGCTGGTAAGGAAATTGGCAGAGAGCATCAAGCAGCCGCAAAGCTACAACCGCCTTGCCAACATAGTATCTACCGTGTCAGGAAAGGTAAAGCAGGAAACCATCGTGGATTATCTTGAATACATCAAGGAAACTTGCATGGTCTTCTCACTGGAAAACATAGAGGCAAAATTGCAGGACAAGCTTTCCATCAGGAAATATTATTTCATCGACAACGGAATACTGAACCTCTTCTTGCTCGACCCGGAAACATCTCTGTTGGAAAACATGGTAGCCGTCTATTTATACGAGCAGTATGAGGATGACCTTTATTATTACAACGGCAATATAGAGGTTGACTTCTGTCTGTTCGAGCATGGCAAAGCCATCCAGGTGTCCTACGATATTCATGATGAAGACACTTGCAGGCGAGAGACTAAAGCTCTCCTTGCCTACGCCAAGCGTTTCGCCTGCAAGGACTTGTTCATCATTACGATGGACTGTGAGGATGAAATCAGCATTGAGGGAAATGTGATTCATGTCTTGCCGCTCTGGAAGATGCTGTTGAAAGGGATATAGAAGTTTCGGGTTCTTTTATGCGAGACTAATGAATTTCATTCCCGAAAAATGTCATTTGTGACATTTTTCGGGAATAGAAAGCAGTAATGTGCCTTCAATCTGGCTCATTTACACTCAGAGATTGGGAGAATATTGCACTCTTGTGGCATTTGCCAATGTCTCCCGAATGAAAGCATTGATGGTAGTGCCTGCTTGCATGGCCATCATTGCAATCCTACTATGGATTTCCGGAGTAATGCGTATGTTCAGATTACCGCTATATGGCGTGCGGGGCTCTTTGCCTTGCGCTTTGCATACAGCGATGTAATCGTCAATGGCTCCCTCGAAGTCTTGGCGCAACTCATTGACATCTTGTCCCTCGTAGGTAATGGTATCTTTACTCATACCCAGTACCTTGCCATAAAGACAATTGTCTTCTTCACTATAATCTACACTTCCTGTATAACCTTTGTACTTTAACAATCCCATAATCTTTCCTCCTATTTTATATATCCATTAGCTTTCAAGAATGTAAGAACTTGGCGCATCACATATCCTTTGATAATATTTGAAGGATGAGGCTTATGCATGATGTATCTGTTGCCATCTTCGTCGTTGACAAAAATGACACGTGAGCCAGATGTTGCCCCCTTGTTTTCTTTATGGAATCCATATGATGAGAAAAGGATAGTCATTTCCTCGAAGGTGAAATCCTTTGGCAGTCCATAAAAGCGTTTTAAAAGCTTGTCTTTTTGGTTCATAAGCCTCATATTGTATATTCTCGTGCAAATGTAACTAATTTTAGTTGCATATGCAAGCTTATTAAGGTTTTTAACTATTTGGTCGACAAAGGCCCAATGCGATTCACATCGTGTCCCACTTCGCCATTTGCCCTTCACCCTTCACCTTTTGCGGAAAATCCCAGTGTTTATCGGCATTTCAAGAGGTGAAGGGTTGACTTCAACCCTTCACCACCCTTCACCCGGTCGAGAGTTGTCAATATCTCTTGCTTTTTGTATTGTCGGAAATAAGCGGCAAGGCGTTAATGCTTTGCCTGAAGGTGAAGGGTGGTGAAGGGTGGGTGAAGGGTGAGGCATAACCCTTCACCCTCCGAATCTATAGTGTTTATCGGTGTTTCAGCCTGAAAGGTGAAGGGTGAAGGGTGAAGGGCAAATGGCGAAGTGGGACACGGCATAGCGATATTTGCCTCGGAAGGGCAAAATACTGCCAAGGTTGGGGCAGAAGACTGCCCTTCTCAGGCAGAACGCCGAACCGCCCCTCGCAGGTGATTCTTTTAATCTGCTGGAGCACCAGGCAGAGGCGTTTGCAGGGGTTGCAATGTCGCCAAACTTGCATTTGCCTCATTTGTCCCACCTTGACTTAATAAAACTTAAATCCCTGCGATAAAAGCATGAAATCTTGCTCCATGTGCGGAAAATGTGTAACTTTGCACAAAACAGGTATCAAAAATGTGTGGAATATCACATTTTCGACACTTCGGCAATAAAATAGGATGATATGTTTGACAGGAAAATAATAGCTCAACTGAAGGAATGGCAGGTGAAAGAGGACAGGAAACCTCTGATGATGCTTGGGGCAAGACAGGTGGGAAAGACATCGGTCTTGAAAA
>CAVGLH010000196.1:0-4274 GCA_963630065.1 Bacteroides fragilis
GTGATAGACAACTATTGCAAGGGAACAAATGGTGCCGACTACGCCATCGACGACATCCGCATCTATCTGGAGCCGGCCAAGGTGCAAGTGACCCAAGACCGTCCCGCCTGCGGCAGTTCCTCTACGGGCAATATCAAGTTGAAGATACGTGCCATCCACGAGACGCTCAAGGCCATCACCCAATTTGCCGGCGAGGCGAAGATTTACTTCCGGTTTGTCAATGAGGATGGTACGCCAGTCGAAGGAACGGATTATTACCAGACAGAGCAGGTGAATACGGAAGATGCATCGAAGAATGTGACTTCTAAAGGCAATGAATATGGCACCGTCAACATCTTCGACTCGGAGGAGACCTGCAAGAAATATAAGATAGACGGCGTTCCTATGCTGGAGACCGACGAATCGGGCGAGACCTTCCTCGTACTCAGCAACAGGGAGTATCCTTTGCAGCTGGGCAAGAAGTATTACGTGGCTATTTCCACCAAAGACCCCAGTACGGGGGATGTCAACTGGGGAAATCCTGCGGCAGTATGCTCGGTATACAGCGACTGGTTCCAGCTGATAGGGCAGACCCCTTCCATCACCGACTCCAAGGGGAATGCCATCTCTGAGTATCGGGTGAGCTGCGATGCAGAAAGTGGATCTTCTGTGACGCTCACCGGTACGCTCACCACCATCCATCCCACAACGGGCGAGACGGTGACGCTCAAGGATGTTTCTTTCTATTGGTATCTGGATGGTACGGGCGATGATGCTTGTCTGAATAGCGATGCTGCAAGCAAGACTATCACGCTGAATATTGGCAACGAGACCAATGTCGCTAAAAAGACCATCAGCTTCGGGGCGCATACCCTCTATCTGAAACCAAGCGGAACAAAGAATGAAGAAACTGGCGAGAATGTTATCAACATAGATGGTGTTAGCTATCTGCTCTGCGATGAGGCTACGCCTCTTCCACTTCGCATAGCCAAGGACGGCCCGAAGCTCAACTTCGGTTTCTACGATGTGGTGTATCTCTTCAGCGACGGCGACTATGAGGCCTCGCTGCGCCTCGGTCTGCCTCAGATTAAGGCATTGAAAGAAAAGAGCGGTTACTTGCAGGTGCCTCTGCACAGTACGACCGACGGCTCAGGCAAAGCGATTTACAATGCACTCACCTTCCTGGATGATACCAAAGAGTCGGCTTCTGCTGAAGATGGAAAGAATGTGTATGTGGCTACCACCAACGACCCAACCTTCACCGAAGCGATGAAGCAGACGAAGGTGGCTACGCTGAGAAGCTATGAGTTGGAGGCCCTCGTTGATGGCAAGCAGTCTACCCTCGACTTGAAATTCGAGGACGGCGTTTTGGATAAATTCCATGAGGGATATTGGTACGAACTTCGCTTCGTCTTCGAGAAGAGAGGGGCGAGCGATGCAACCACGAACTGTCCCGGCGAGAGTTATCTCAAACTGAAAATCGTGCCGGAGTATGTTACTTGGTATCCATCGCTGGGCGTGGGCAACGCCAACTGGAACAACGATGCCAACTGGCACCGCTCCAACTCGACAGAGTTGTATAAGAGCGATTACACCAACTATCAGGCCTACCAGACGAATGCCAGCCTGGAGGCTGGCAGCACGACAGTGGCTATCCCTACCATCAACAACTATGTGCCGATGAAGTTTACCAAGGTGACCATCGCCGACCTGCAGGGACTTCCCTTCCCCGACCTCGGCAACATCGTGACACGTAGCAGCAACGGCATCGCCACCAAGCTCACCAACGTGAAAGGCAACGTGGCGACAGACAACATCCAGTACGACATCATGGCCTACTGGGACGAGAGCGATGCCAACAAGGGTCTCGATGCAACAACGGGCGACCTGAAGTGTGAGAAATTCTATGGCAACACCTGCCATCAGATTTACTTCAAGCCACAGGCAGAGCTGCGCGACCAGTGCTACTTGGTCTACGACAAGGCTTGGGTGGAGAAGGAGTTGAAGCCCAATACCTGGTACACCATGAGTTCGCCGCTGGAGTACATCTACGCTGGAGATATGTATGTGCCGTCGGAGGGCGGCCGCCAGGAGACCGAGGCGTTCAAGGACATCACTTTCGAAGATACGAAGTATAGCCGTTCGCTCTATCCCGTTTACCAGCGTGCTTGGGAGAAGAGTGGGGTGCAGGAGATAATTGCCAATGGCAACTACGGTGCCTCCCATTATCCCGATGAGGCCAAGACGGGCAATGTAGACCTGGCTATGGGCTACTGGAGCCATATATATAATAAGGTGGACGAAAGCTATGCCGCCGACGGCACCTTTGGTGGCTTCAGTATCAAGGCCGGCAATGCGTTGCTGCCCAAAGACAAGACCGCCAACGCCCTCTTGCGATTGCCGAAGGAAGATACAAGCTACAATTATTATGACTACGAGAAACATGCTTCAAGTAGCGCTACCAATGTAGCGAAGAGCACTGGCCATGGCAAGTTCCTCGTATCGTACAACAACGACGAGAGCCATCTCGCACCGATGACCCAGAGCTTGAATGCTGACGGCAAGAGCGGTTTCTATCTCGTGGCCAACCCATATACCTGCTCTATCTCGCTGAAGAAATTCTTCGAGGTGAATGCAGACTTGGCCAAGCAGGCTTGGATAGTAGAGGGAGGTGTCGTGAAGGCGATTGCTTCGACCGACTTCGAAAGCAATGATTACGCCATCCTGCCTACCCAGTCGTTCTTCGTGAAGAAGAGTGAGGGAGCTACAGCAGATGAGGTGAAATTTACCTCGGCGATGTATGTAGACCGTCTCATCACTTCGGGCATGCTGGTGGCTTCCGACAAAACCCAGCCCACCGTGACTGTCACCGCCCGTAATAACAAAGGACAGGTTTCGAAGGCTCGCATCCGCGTCAGCGACGAGGCTTCGCAAGACTACGACGAGAACGAGGATGTGGATCTCTTCTACGACCAGAATCTCCAGGACATCCCGCAAGTATATACTGTGGCTGGCCATCAGGCAGTGGCAGTGAATGCCGCTCCCGCTATCTCATGGTTGCCCCTGGGTATCGTATTGGAGAACAAGCAGCAGGTGGGGGTTACCCTGGATGGCATCGCCAATCTCTCGGATCCCCTCTACCTCTATGATGCCGCCGACAAGAGTTATACGGAATTGCACGACGGCGAGACCGTGAATGTGGAGGCTGGCGACCATGGCCGCTACTTCCTCACCCAGACCCGCGGCACCACAGGCATCCAGAGCATAGCATCCGAGACTACAGACCATCTTGTGAGTGTTTACTCTCCAGTTGCAGGCACCCTCGTGGTGGCGGCGGCCAACGGCGAGAAACTGGGCAAGGTGGAGGTCTTCACGATAGAAGGCAAACGGGTATACGTATCTCAGACGGCCGACAGGCAGCGCATGACATGGAGCGTGCCGACGGGCATCTATGTGGTAAGAGCTGCCACCCAGTCTTCCGCCGGCCAGCTGACAACCCAAAAGGTTTCCGTGAGATAAAATTATTCAAACAAGTCCCTCTTCGGCATGGCAGCCATGTATTTCTTCCTTAGTTTCTCGAAGAAAGCCATGGTGTCATTGCTGAAGCCGTGACCCTTCCAAGTGGAAGTGTTGGTGATGAGCATCCAGCACTCGCCGTCGGGATATTTCAGGATGATGGCAGAGGTGCCGGCCAGCGAACCGGTGCGAATCCAAGGGCGGGCATCGCTCTTGGGCGTATAGTTCCAGCCGATGGAATACTGGTGGTCGGGCTGTTCGGTGGTCATGAACTTCACGCTCTGCCGGGACAGAATGTCCTTTACGTGAGGCATCCCGTCGATGCTGGCGATGAAGCGGGAAAGCTCGGCGGTGGAACCACACCAGGCTCCGGCTCCCGACAGGCGGGGCAGGTCGGTGTCGCCATAGCATTTCTCCACCATCCTTCCGCTGTTGTTGTATTCATATACGGGGGTGCTACCCTTGTGCATATAGTATTTCGTTTCGTTGGGGCGGCGGTCCTTCTCGTAGGTTCCGGCGATGTGCATGTCGTAGCAGCCGGCGGGGTGGAGTACGTATTTCTGCATGAAGTCTTCATACCGCATACCGCTCCTCTTCTCGATAATCATCGAGAGAATCATATACCCCAGGTTGCTGTAGCACTTTCCCTGTCCCGGGGTATATCCCAGATGGCGTTTCAGGAGAATCCTCAGGAGCGTCTGGTGGTCGGGGGCTTGGGTGAGATGGTTCTGCATCATGATGTAGCGGGTGTTCGACACGGGGTCGCCGGCATAGTTGTT
>CAVGLH010000197.1:0-4274 GCA_963630065.1 Bacteroides fragilis
CTTCGGAAATCTTCGAGGTGGTGGCCTCATGCTCGAACACTGCCGTGTCGTTGTGAGCATCCATGTAGGGGAAGGTGTGCGCCCCGCAGTCGCTGCCCAGCAACAAGGAGTCGCAAGAGCTGTAGTTGCGGGCATTGTCGGCATTCGACGTGGCGCGCACCAGGCCTCGATAGGAGTTCTGGCTATGGCCGGCAGAGATTCCCTTCGAGATAATGGTGCTCTTGGTGTTCTTGCCTATGTGAATCATCTTGGTACCCGTGTCGGCCTCCTGGTAGTTGTTGGTGACGGCCACACTGTAGAACTCGGCCACGGAGTTGTCGCCGCGCAGGATGCAGGATGGATACTTCCAGGTGATGGCGGAGCCCGTCTCCACTTGGGTCCAGCTCAACTTGGAGTTGACTCCACGCAGTTCGCCTCGCTTGGTTACGAGGTTCAAGACACCGCCCTTGCCGTTCTCATCGCCGGGGTACCAGTTTTGCACGGTAGAGTACTTCACCTCGGCATTGTCCTTGACAATAATCTCGACGATGGCCGCATGCAGCTGGTTCTCGTCGCGCATCGGGGCCGTACAACCCTCCAGATAAGACACGTAAGCATCGTCGTCGGCGATGATGAGCGTGCGCTCAAACTGTCCCGTGTTGCGGGCATTGATGCGGAAGTAGCTGCTCAACTCCATCGGACACCGAACGCCCTTGGGGATATACACGAACGAACCGTCGCTGAACACGGCACTGTTCAATGCCGCATAGAAGTTGTCGCGATAGGGAACCACACTTCCCAAATACTCCTTTACCAAATCGGGATGCTCCTTGATGGCCTCGCCGATGCTGCAGAAGATGACACCCTTCTCGCGGAGCTTCTCCTTGAAGGTGGTCTTCACCGACACCGAGTCCATGATGGCATCCACGGCTGTGCCGCTCAAAGCCAACCGTTCTTCCAGAGGAATACCGAGCTTGTCGAATGTCTTTTCCAGCTCAGGGTCTATCTCCTTGTTCTTCGGCTTCTTCGCCAAGGGGTCGGCGTAGTATGAAATCTCCTGATAGTCAACGGGCGGCACATGCACGTGTCCCCACTTAGGCTCACGGAGCGTCTTCCAGTAGTTGTAGGCTTTCAGACGAAATTCGAGCATCCACTCCGGCTCTCCCTTCTTCTGTGAGATAAGGCGCACAACATCCTCGTTGAGACCCTTTTCTATGATTTCAGTATGCACGTCGGTGGTAAAGCCATATTCATATTTCTGGTCTATCACGTCCTTGACAACCTGATTCTGTTCTTTCTCTTTTTCTGCCATTGTTTATTTAGAATAACCTTTCGTTATTTTAACCCTAAATAGGGATAAGCCTCTGATGGCTCATCCCTATTTTGAGGAGTTTGGGAGTTGAAGGAGTCAAGGAGTTAAGACAACAGTTAGTGTAGCGTATGTTCTTTACCTTTTTACCTTTACCATTCAAAGGTATTTGTCTTGACTCCCAAAACTCCTTAACTTCTTTAACTCCTAAATTTTACAGTTTCTGCTCCACCTCAATCTCTGTGAAGGTCTCGATGACGTCGCCCTCCAGAATATCATTGAAGTTGACGAGGCTCAAGCCACACTCCATACCTGTGACAACCTCCTTGACGTCGTCCTTGTAACGCTTCAAGGCGCCAATCTCCGCAGTGCGGATCACGATTCCGTCGCGGATTACGCGGGCCTTGTCCTTAGAGTGAACCTTGCCCTCGGTAACGAGACCACCGGCGATGGTTCCCACCTTACTAATCTTGAAGGTCTGCTTCACCTCAACCTGACCGGTGATGATTTCCTTCTTCACCTTGTCGAGCATACCCACCATGGCACTCTTGATGTCGTCGATGGCGTCGTAGATGATTGAGTAGGTATTGATTTCCACACCCTCACGGTCGGCAGCCTTGCGAGCATCGGCCGAAGGACGAACCTGGAAACCAACGATGATGGCATCTGATGCAGAAGCCAACATCACGTCGTTCTCGGAAATCTGACCTACCGCCTTGCTGATGACGTTCACCTGCACCTTCTCAGTAGAGAGCTTGATGAACGAGTCGCTCAATGCCTCTACAGAACCGTCGGTGTCACCCTTCACGATGACGTTCATCTCGTGGAACTCGCCACGAGCGATACGGTGAGAGATGTCGCCCAAGGTCAAGCGCTTCTGAGTGCGCAAGCCCTGCTCGCGCTGCAACTGCTCACGCTTGTTGGCAATCTCACGGGCCTCCTGCTCGGTCTCAATCACATGGAACTGGTCGCCTGCGGTAGGAGCGCCGTTCAGACCCAGGATAATGGCTGGCTCGGCAGGAGCAGCCGACTTGATGTTGGCGTTACGCTCGTTGAACATCGCCTTTACACGTCCCCATGAAGTACCGGCGAGTACAATGTCGCCCACCTTCAAGGTGCCATTGGCAACCAATACGGTAGAAACATAGCCACGGCCCTTGTCGAGCGAAGACTCGATAATAGTACCTGTTGCCCTGCGGTTGGGGTTGGCCTTCAAGTCGAGCATATCAGCCTCCAAGAGCACTTTGTCGAGAAGGTCGTGTACTCCCACACCCTTCTTGGCACTGATTTCCTGGCACTGGTACTTACCGCCCCACTCCTCTACGAGCAAGTTCATGTTGGCCAAGTCCTCGCGAATCTTGTCGGGATTGGCACCTGGCTTATCAATCTTGTTGATGGCGAACACCATCGGCACACCGGCTGCTTGAGCATGCGAGATGGCCTCCTTGGTGGTAGGCATCACGGAGTCGTCGGCTGCGATGATGATGATGGCAATATCGGTGGCCTGCGCACCACGGGCACGCATGGCGGTAAACGCCTCATGACCCGGAGTGTCGAGGAAGGTAACCTTGCGACCGCTATTCAGCGTAACACTATAGGCACCGATGTGCTGGGTAATACCGCCAGCCTCACCGGCAATCACATTGGTGTTGCGGATGTAGTCGAGCAAAGAAGTCTTACCATGGTCCACATGACCCATCACGGTAACAATCGGGGCACGGGGAACCAAGTCGTTCTCATCGTCCTCTTCCTCGCTCACGGCCTCCTGAACCTCGGCACTCACATACTCGGTCTTGAAGCCGAACTCCTCGGCCACCATATTGATGGTCTCGGCATCGAGGCGCTGGTTGATGGACACCATGATGCCCACGCCCATCAGGGTAGAGATGACCTGAGTTACGGAGATGTCCATCATCGTAGCCAACTCGCTCACGGTAACAAACTCGGTGAGCTTCAGAATCTTACTCTCCTTCTGCTCCTGGCGAGCCTGGTCTTGCAGTTTCTCCTGCACGGCCTCGCGCTTCTCCTTGCGATACTTGGCACCCTTCTTGTTCTGGCTCTTGCTCGTCAGACGGGCAAGCGTCTCCTTTACCTGGCGTGCTACGGCTTCGTCGTCAACCTCAATCTGACGCTGGTTGCCGCGGTTGTTGCCGCTCTTGTTTTTGTTGTTGCCGCCATTCTTGTTCTTGTTCTTCTTGCCTCCGCCATTTCCGTTTCCGTTGCCATTTCCGTTGCCACTGTTTTGCTTGGCCTCGGCATTGATGTCGACACGTTCTTTGTTGATGCGCACACGCTTCTTGCGGTCACTATGCTGCTGGGCCAATTTCTCCTCGCGCTCCTTCTTGCGCTCCTCCTTCGACTTTTTCTTGGGGCGAGTGCTCTGATTGAGCGTGGAAAGGTCTATCTTGCCCAACACCTTAGGCTCGTTGGCAGTGTACTTCTTCTCACTTTTGAGAGTGAAGACATTGCTGGAGGTCTGCTCCGCTTCGGCAGCAGGAGCCGGCTTTGGCTGAGTCTGCTGTGACTTGGCAGCTAGGGGTTGCTGTTGTTCCTGTCTCATATTCTGTTTTTGCTGAGAAGCCTGTTGCGGCTTCTGTTCTTTCTTTGGGGCAGCCTTAGGAGCATCCTGGTTTGGCGCAGGACTGACGGCAGCAGTCTCTGGCTTCTTGGCAACAGACTGAATAGCAGCAGGTTTCTTGCCGATGCTGTCCAAGTCTATCTTGCCCAATGGCTTATACTGTTGTTTTCCGCTAGACTCCAACAAGCTTTCGGCGCTATGTTCACTCTGCTCTTGCGCACGTTTCTTATCCTTGACTTTTTTGGTAAAAAGTTTTTCGGCCTGGTCGCGAACTTGCTTGTCCTGGCTGAAGGCATCGGTAAGTGCCTTGTATTGCTGGTCGCTAATCTTGAAGCTCGGCTCGGCCTTGACCTCTCCCAAGTCTTTTCTCTTTTCAAGGAATTCAACTGCCGTCTGAAGTCCTATGTT
>CAVGLH010000198.1:0-4265 GCA_963630065.1 Bacteroides fragilis
TTGGCCTTCGGATTGCCTTGCTCGTAGAGAGTGTGGTTCATTGCCTGTGCGAAATACATCTGATGCAGGTTACTCATCACCTCAAGAGGGAATAGGATGATTTGGCGATAGGCATCGTGATAGGCATCTGGAAGACTGTTGTACTGGCGAAGGGCATCTGCCTCCAGCTGCAAGTATTGGTTTACTACCGTCTGCCACTCTCCGCTCTCCAGGTCGTAAGTGTTTTTGTCGAGCATCTCGGCGGTGCATCTACCGTTGTATTTGCAAGCGAGGTTGAGGATGCGGGCAGCTTCCTCGGCTTGGGAGTCGCCGAATTGCTGGGCGCAGAAGTCTTTTACATGGTCGGTGATGCGGTCAACGGAATATTGGCGTGGATTCCATGCCATGTCGAGGAACTGGCTGATGGGATATTCCATCGGCTTCAAATCGCCCACGTTGAGAATCCAAAGGCGGTCGATGCCGTTCTCGTAGGCTAGGGTGAGTTGCTCCCAAGGATTCTGAACGGGGGTGGCGTTGATAAACTTGGAGTTGCGAGGTGCCCCCACGTAATCTACATGATAGTACAGGCCCCATCCGCCCTTGTGCTTGCGTTCTTGGGCATTGGGCACACGGCGCACGTTGCCCCAGTTGTCATCGCAGAGCAGGAGGGTTACGTCGTCCGGCACTTTCATCCCCTTGTCATAATAGTCCAACACCTCTTTATATAATGCCCACACTTGCGGAGTCTCGCTGGGCTTCTTGCCCGTCACGTCACTGATAATCTTGCGTTGGTCGGCGATAATCTGTTGCATCAGTTTGGTATCGGCTTCCTCGCTCATTGCTTCGTCGCCGTCGCCGCGCATACCGATGGTCACGATTTGTTCCGTTCCCTTCATTCGCTCGATGCCCTCACGGAAGAAGCGTTGCAGTCCCTCCTTGTTCTTCTGATAGTTCCATGCGCCCCATTCCTTGCGATGGCGGGCATATTCCTGGTGGTTGCGAGCCATCGGCTCGTGGTGGGAAGTGCCCATGATGATGCCCATCTCGTCGGCGGTCTTCTCGTTTTCGGCATCGTCGGCATAGAAAGCCCAGCCCCACATGGCAGGCCACATCATGTTGCCTCGCAAGCGGAGCACCAACTCAAACACTCGCTGATAGAAACGGTGGTCGCCATAATCTGTGCCATAGGTGTTCTTAACCCAGGAGGTGAGGCAAGGAGCCTCGTCGTTGAGGAAGATGCCCCGATAGCGAACGGCTGGCTCGCCATCGGTATATATGCCCTTGTTGACAAATATGGAGTCGTGGTGCTCCACGGGCACATCAGCCCAGTCGTACCAGGGAGACACGCCCATCTGTTTTGACAACTCATAGATGCCATAGATGGTGCCACGGCGGTCGCTGCCGGCGATGACGAGTTGGCCGTCAACGAGGGTGATGATGAATTTCTCCCGTTTGCCTTTCAGCTGACTGGCATCGATAAGTTTCTTCTTGGCGAGTTGGTCGATGGCTGCGGAGTGCCCGAGCGTTCCTATGAGGATGATTGACTTGGCGGAGGAAGTGATTGCAGCCTTGCCTCCACTCACTTTCTCGATGTCTTTGACGAGTGCTTGCACGGCATAGCCTACTCCCTTGCAGTCGTTGGCATCCTGGTAGATGCTAACTTGGTTGGCGGGGTTGAGGAGCAAGTCGCCTTGGTGGAATGATACAAAGCGGTCGGCGGCGTTCGCCCCCACCGCGGCGAGCATGGCGATACCGCAAACAAAAGTTTTCTTCAGGTTGTTCTGTTTCATTGTTGTTCTGCTTTTTGTTTCAATTTGTTTGCAAAGGTACTAAAATAATGTGATTTCTGCGAGCTGTCTTAGTTTCAAATACTTTCTTGTTTGTTTCTTGTTTGTTTTTGTAAACTATTTGTTATACCACACAAAGCCATTTTTTATAGATATGTTTACTTTTGCACCAAACAATAAATTATAGCTAAACAAGATGAACAGATTGACATTCTTAGTGTCCATGCTCATGATGGTGTGTTTGCCGATGGTAGCACAGAAGAAAAGCAACAAGTCGATGGCCAAGCCCGACCCCAATTTTCAAATCTACCTCTGTTTCGGCCAGTCGAACATGGAGGGCAATGCTGCGGTGGAAGACGAAGACCGCACGGGTGTAAACCCACGGTTCATGGCGATGTATGCCGTGGACGACGAGAAGGCGGGATGGAAGAAGGGCGAATGGCATACGGCAGTTCCACCCCAGGCACGCCCCAACACCGGACTTGCCCCCGTGGATTATTTTGGAAGGAAGATGGTGGACAATCTTCCCGACAGCATCAGGGTGGGGACCATCACCGTGGCTGTGGGCGGCGCCAGCATCGACCTCTTCAACAAGCGAACCTGTAAGGCTTATCTCAAGAAACAGCCCGACTGGATGAAGAACTCCGCCTCTGGCTACAACGGCAACCCCTATGCCCGACTCATCGAACTGGCAAAGATTGCCCAAAAGCAAGGCGTGATCAAAGGTATTCTCCTGCACCAGGGCGAGACCGACAACGGTTCTCCAACCTGGGCGGCAAGAGTGAACACTGTGTATCATGACATTCTCAAGGACTTGAATTTGAAAGCCGAGGATGTACCATTGCTGGTGGGCGAAACTGTGCAGAAAGACCAAGGCGGCTCATGCTGGGCTCACATCGCCATAGTAGACTCTATTGCCAAGACCATCCCCACGGCTCATGTCGTCTCTTCCAAGGGATGTCCCCAACGTGGTGACGGCCTCCATTTCGTGGCAGAGAGCTATCGCACCATGGGCAAGCGTTATGCCAACATGATGCTCTCGCTCCTCGGCATCAAGCCCGATGCCAACTATCCCCGTGTTGATAAGGACTGCCGTGCCTATGTCAAGCTCCATGCGCCAGAAAGTTTTGAGAATCCGATGCTCTGGACCGATGTGCCGGACATTGACGTGATACGTGTAGGTGACAATTTCTATATGGTGAGTACTACCATGCACTTGATGCCCGGTGCGCCTATCATGAAATCGAAGGATTTGGTGAATTGGGAGACCGTCAACTACATATTCCCTCGGCTCACTGACTCGCCAAAGTATGATATGCAGGAAGGCACAGCCTATGGACGAGGTCAGTGGGCAACTTCCTTGCAGTATCACAAGGGAAAGTTTTATGCACTCTTTGCTCCAAACGATTCACCAGGAGGAGAAACCTATATCTGCACTGCCGATGACATCGAGGGCAAGTGGACCATCCACAGCCGTATGCGGCATTTCCATGATGCAGCGCTCTTCTTCGACGACGATGACAAGGCATACGTGTTCTACGGAACAGGCGAGATGGTGCAGCTCAATAGTGACTTGACCGATGTTGTGCCGGATAGCCATCTTCAACTCTTCGAACGTGATGCGGATGAGACAGGACTCTTGGAAGGGTCTCGTGTTATCAAGCACAACGGCAAATATTATCTCTTGATGATTTCCTGGACCAAGGGCCATCCTCGCCGGGAGGTGTGCTATCGTGCCGACAGTATCGCTGGTCCCTACGAGAAGAAAGTGATACTCGAAACGGAGTTCGCGGGATTCAACGGTGTAGGACAGGGAACTATTGTAGATGCAGCCGATGGCAACTGGTATGGCATCGTGTTTCAAGATCGTGGTGGTGTGGGCAGAGTGCTTACCCTCGAACCGTGTACTTGGAAGGATGGTTGGCCTATGTTGGGCGACGGGCAGGGCAACATCCCAGCTGTGATGAAGAAGCCTGTGCAAGGGTATGAGGGCAAGGGAATCGTATACAGCGATGATTTCGCAAGCGAAAAACTTGGCTTGCAGTGGCAGTGGAACCACAATCCCGTAGATGAGGCTTGGTCGCTGACAGACCGTAAAGGGTATCTTCGATTGAAGACTTCTCGAATAGCTTCCAATCTCTTTATGTCACCCAATACGCTGACAAATCGCATGGAGGGGCCTACCTGTGAGGGTGTGATAAAAATGGACATCAGTAAGATGAAGGATGGTGATGTGGCAGGTTTTGCCGCATTCCAAGGTGATGCCGCCTTATTGTCTGTGGTCAAAGATGGCAAGAAAACTTACGTTGTCGGAACCAAGGAGAGCGTGTCGCTCACCGACAAGGAGAAGGCTGTGACCGATGTGAAGCGTGAGGAGGTGTACCGCCAGCCATTGAAATTTAAGATTATCTATCTGAAGATAGCTTGTGACTTCCGTCTCCACAAAGACCTTGCCACCTTATTATATAGTATAGACGGCAAGACGTGGACTCCTGCCAT
>CAVGLH010000199.1:0-4233 GCA_963630065.1 Bacteroides fragilis
TCGTAAGTGGGCTGTCCGTTGCCGGTCAGCGAGAACGTCACTGTGACATTGCCATCGGGCGATTTCACGGTCTGGGCTGCTGCGAGCATCGGCAGCAGAAGTCCCATCATTAAAACATTCAGTTTCTTCATAATTGTTAGTTATTGTTTTCAGCATGCAAAGTTAGAGAAAAGAAATCTATCCTCAGTCATTTTCCGCCCGAAATTCCGAGGGGCAAAATGCAAACGTTTGCACAGAATGGCCGTTGATTGCGATCAAAGGCTCCAAATCGTCAAAAAGTAGGCATTGATTGCAATCAAAGGCTTCAAATCGGCAAAAAACAGGCTTTGATCGCAATCAATGGCCTCAAATTGTCAAGAAAAGCGCATTGATTGCAATCAATGGCCCAAAATTGTCAAAAAAGAAGACAAAGATCGCAATCAAAGGCTTCAAGACGGCGAAAGGAAGGCATTGACCGCAATCAATGGCTCCATCTTGTCCGAAAAGAAGGCATTGATTGCAATCAATGGTTACATCTTGTCCGAAAAGAAGGCATTGATTGCAATCAATGGTTACATTTTGTCCGAAAGAGGGCGTTGATCGCAATCAAAGCCCCCGATTTGTCTGAAGGAAGGCGTTGATCGCAATCAACGCCCTCCCCTGAAATCCGGTTAAGCCCGCCTTGTCTGTGCAATCAACTCTGTGAGATTTCCCATGAAGTCCTTGTTGACCGTCAAATCCTCCAAACCGACGTGCATCCGGTAACGCCAATAGTGCTTGGGGTTGGCGGGGATGTTGATGCGCTCGGCACCGGCATCGGGCAGGCGGAGCTTCTCGTCGATGGAGAGCCAGTCCTGGACGCTCAGCACGCAGAGCATGGAGGGAGAGGTGAGGTGGCGGGAGATGATGTCTCTTGCCAGCCGGCCGGGGAGCGGATGGGGAGCGGGACCCTCGCGGTGGAGCATCGTGTTGAAGTACTCCTGGGTGCGGGCGATGTTCTCGTCCCACCACATTCGCAGCGTGGGCATGTCGTGGCTGGAGATGGTGCATACGGAACGGTAGGGGAAACGGCTCAGGTGGCCGAACTTCACCGACGGATCCTTGGGCATGCTCTGCAGTTCGAGGCTCAGTATCTTCAACTCGTTCATCACCCATGGCACGCAGTCGGGCACCATGCCGAGGTCTTCGGCGCATACCAGCATCCTCGTCGCCTGCACCAGCTTGGGCAGTTTCTTCATCGCCTCCTGATACCAGAACTGGTTGTTGCGGCGGTAGAAGTAGTCGTTGTAGAGACGGTTGAACGCCTGCTTGTCGTTGTCGTAGAGCGACTCGTAGATGAAGTCGAGCTGGGCGGAGATGCGCGGGTGGAAGAGATTGGGGTTGCGGTGGTCGCGGACGAAGAGCACGTCGCTGATGAGGGCATAGAGTCCGTCGCGCAACCAGAGTTCCTTCTCGTCGGTGACACCGGCGAAGAGTGCCTCCACCTTGCGCTGGGTGTCCACCTCGGGCTTCATCTGATAACGCTCGTCGTCGAGGCGGTCGAGGTATTTCTCCTTCACCTCTGCGGCACGCTCGTGGAACATACGGTCGAGCACCCAGTCGGTGATGAACGGACGGAGGAAGCGGTCTTCCTGGAAGTAGAGACCGTAGCCCTGTATCTCCTCGCGAGTCATGCCGAGCGAGGGGGCAAACTGTCCGAGCAGTCCGTGTACGCTATCCACAGGAATCTCCCAGATGCGGAAGAAGCCCAAGACGTGGTCGATGCGGTAGGCATCGAAAAATTTCGACATATTCTGGAAGCGGCGGGTCCACCACTGGCAACCGTCCTTCAGCATCTCCTCCCAGTTGTAGGTGGGGAAGCCCCAGTTCTGCCCGTTCACGGAGAAATCGTCGGGCGGCGCACCTGCCTGGCCGTTCAGGTTGAAGTACTTGGGTTCCATCCACACATCGCATCCGTAGCGGTTCACGCCGATAGGGATGTCGCCCTTCAGAATCACGCCCTTTGCCTTGGCATGCTCGTGGGCCTCCTGCATCTGTCGGTTCAAGACAAACTGCAAGAAGTAGAAGAACGCCACTTCCTTATAAGCGTCGCTGGATGGGTTGGAAAGATTCTTGCGGTCGGCCTCGTTCCAAGTGTTGTGGTCGGGCCATTGTGAGAAGTCGGCGGTGCCGTTCTTGTCGCGGAGACAGGAATACTGGGCGTAGGGCACGAGCCATGCCTCTGTCTCTTGGAAGAACGCCTTGTATTCGTCGGTTGCCATCATCTTCGCGCCCTCCTGCTCGAATATCCTGTGCAGGTAAGCGAGCTTGAAGCCGTTCACCTTCTCATAGTCTATCTGGTCGAGGGCGTTCAGCTGCCCCCGTATCTTCTCTGCCTCGGCGCGCGCCTTGTCGTCCTTCAACTCGGGCAGGGCGTGGAGGTCGGCATACTGCGGATGGATGGCGAAGACGCTGATGCAACTGTAGGGATAGCTGTCGGTCCAGGTATGGGTGATGGTGGTGTCGTTGACGGGAAGGAGCTGGAGAACCTTCTGGCCGGTCATTGCCATGAGGTCGATGGCGGTCTTGAGGTCGCCGAAGTCTCCGATGCCCGCGCTCTTCCTGCTGCGGAGGGAGAAGACGGGAACGAGGGTGCCCGCCAGCTTCCTGTTGCAGATGTCGAAGAAGGCCTGGTCGAGGTCGTAGGCAACCACGTCTCCATCCTTCAGCCCGGGCAGGTCGATGGTGCGGTTCATGCAGGTTTCCCAGAGCAGACGCTCCTTCTGCCTGTTGTAGGCCACGAACTTGAACTCCATGCGGCTGCCCTGCAGCTGGGCGGCGTCCACATCCACCGCCCACTCGTTATAGGTGTGCTGCGTCATCTTCAGCATATTCTTCGTGTTCCAGGCGCCCATCGACGCATCGGCGCCCACCACGCCAAGCCGTTCGCCGTCGCGCAACTGCGGGGCGCGCACTATGAGGCGCACCACCTTGGCGGCATGGCTGACGGGCATCTCGCCGGGAGCCTGGTGGTTGATGCAGTCGGTGAAGGCGCTGCTGTAGAGGTAGGCGTCTTCGGGCATCGGCTTCCAGTGGTCGTAGAGCGTATATTCTCCGGCATACTTGGCACAGAGGTCGAGCCGGTGCTTCACCAGGAGCCACTCCGTCCTGACGACGGTTTCCTCTCTCATCACACTATAGTAATAGGTGAGATACTTGGGGGCGTTCTGTATGCGCCACTCGCCTGTCCACCTGTTGCCATCTACCGTTGTCATGGGGATCTTCTGTTCCCCGTTCCCCGCCAGGATGTTCACGACGAGCTGCTCGCCGAACATCGCCTTGTAATCTATGTTGAAATGGATTTGCATAAGATTTCAGAGGTTATTTTTCCGTGTATGTTTATATTATTTCTTGTCCTTGATAATGTTCACCGCCAAGGCTCCACAGATGAGCAGCACGCCCGACACAATCATCATCGTGCTCTGATGGGAACCCACCAGGCTCAGCACGCCGCCGCCACAAATGGCAGCCACAATCTGAGGGATGCAGATGGTGCCGTTGAAGAGTCCCAGATAGGCACCCATGTGGCCGTAGCCCTGCAGGGCGTTGGTGACGAAGGTGAAAGGCATCGCCAGCATCGCCGCCCATCCGGCTCCTATCATGAGGAAGGGGATGAACTGCAGGTACTGGTTGTGAAGGAAGGGGATGAGGGCGAAGCCCGCGCCGCCGATAATGAGGCTCACGGCATAGGCGGTCTTGGCATTCCTGAACTGTGGCAGCATGACCGCCCACAGCACGGAGCCCACTGCCTGTACGGCGAAGAGGATGCCCACCCAGTTGCCTGCCTCCTGGAACTCGGCCGAAGCCACGTCCGTCGTGCCCCAAACGGTCTCGGCGATGGCTCCCGTGGAGTAATTCCAGAGGTAGAGGAAGCCCGCCCAGCAGAAGAACTGCACCAGGCCCACCTTCCAGAAGGTGGAAGGAGCGTTCTTCAAGAGAGTTATCCAATTAAGTGAAGAGTGATGGGTGGTGAGTGAAGAATCATCTTGCTTTTCTTCCGAAGAGTCTGCCTCCGGTGCATTTGAATTCTTCACTCTTCGTTCTTCACTCTTCACTTCATTATACTTGGCGTAGTCCGAGGGGTTCCATTCCTTCACCTTCATCGTGGTGTAGATGACGCAGAGGATGAGGATGGCGGCGCCTATATAGAACGACCAGATGACGGAGTCGGGCACCACGCCCTTCTCTGCCACGTTCTTGATGCCCAGGAAAGTG
>CAVGLH010000200.1:0-2033 GCA_963630065.1 Bacteroides fragilis
GGACTCTATCCTGACAGTGGCATCGTGCTGGAGGGCATGGCGGAGGTAGGTCATCTGCACGTTCACTGCCAGGGAGTTGGCATAGTTCACCGTGCCCCACACCGTCTCCTGTATCATCTCCTTGCTCACCACGTTGCCCATGTTCCTGGCAAGCAAGCGAAGGATATCGGCTTGCCTGCTGGTGATGAGCACACGGGAGGATCGGGTGCGGAGTTCGTTGTTGCTATAAATAAAGGTGGTCTCGCCGAAGCGATAGACTTCCTCCTCTACGGTTTCCGCCATACCGACGGCAAACCTTTCCTCTATCCTCGCCAAGAGTTCCTCGGGATAGAATGGCTTGGCAAGGTAGTCGTTCGCCTTCAGCGAAAAGCCCTTCAAGCGGTCGTTCTTCTCCGTTCTGTCGGTGAGGAAGAAGATGAGCACCTTGGGGTCGATGGCACGGATATGCTCCGCCACCTCATAGCCGTCCATTTCAGGCATATTGATGTCGAGCAACACCAGGTCGGGTTTTACTTCCGGGAACTGCTCCCAAGCCTTCCTGCCGTTGCCGGCGTAAGTCACCTCGTACCCATGTTGCTCCAGGAAACGCTTGAGCAACATGGAATACTTCAAATCGTCATCTGCGAAAAGTATCTTGATAGTCTTTGTCATTGCGGTATTACTATTGTTATCTTCGTTCCCTTCCCCACTTCACTCGTCAGTTTCTTCCTGCCGCCATGTGCCTTCACAATCATATCCACGAAGCTCAGGCCGAGTCCGATGCCGGGCTGCATCATGCCGGGATAGGCAGGGCTGCGGTAGAACTTGGTCCATACACGCGACTGCTCCTCCTGCGAGATACCGATGCCATTGTCGGCAACGGTTATCGACACCTCGCCCTGAGGAGTGTCCGAGCAGGTGATATGAATGTTCACGATGTCGCCCGAATATTTCATCGAGTTCTCCAGCAAGTTGCTCACCACGTTCTGCAACTGGTCTCTGTCACCCTTCATCCGGTCGGAGCTTCGCTGATAGTCGAGCAATACGTTCACTTCCTTCTGCCCATTCTTCCGATACACACCGGAGAGATGCGAGAGCATGGCATGGATGTCGAATTCCGAGACATTGAGCGGGATGTGTTCCTCGGCACGTATCACCTCCCTCAACTTGTTGAGATAAGCCGTCAGGTTGTCGCTCTCCTCCCTTACGGTCTCAGCCATCTCGTCGTCGCGCAACATCGACACACACATCTTCAAGGTCTGTACCGGCCGTTTCAACTCATGAATCATCGTATGTACAAAGTCGCCCCGCATCTTATCGACTTTCTTCTGGAGGAGCATCACCTTGATGAGATAGGCGAAGCTGAGGAGCAAGAGAATGGTAACCAGGATGCTGCCGATGATTTGCCAAAGCAGGCTTTGCAAGAGCGGTTGGATGGAGACTTGCAGCCTCACTTGCATCGACTGGTACTCGATGGGATTGAAAGGCACCTCCATCAGCATCTCATGATGAAAGAGCGAGGCAGGCTCCACCACCTTCGACTGCCAAAGCCGCTTGGCAGAAGTCTTTATCCGGGCATCCAGGAACTCCTCTTTCAGTTCGCTTTTCATAAACCTACGGAAATGGCGGGCATCGAAACGAGTCATCTGAAAGGTGATGTAGGTATTGGTGCAATCATCGAAGTTGGAGGAATCCGTCTCCCTCAAGTCAAAGGTGTCCCTGCGCTCCATCATGTCACGAAAGGCGGGTTTTATCATGACCACACCGTTCACGATGGTATCTGTACCCTCGGGCGAACAAATGGTAGTGACAGGCTTGGAATAATCGCTGAAATATACGGAAACCACATAGCCGATATGGGATCTGTCCTTTACGGAATCGCCCAGCTGGTTCAAGTAGTCCATCACGGCTCGCTCCACCTTCCGCACGTTTTCCTTCTCCATCTCTCCCATCGAGTAAGAGATGCTGTTGTAGAGCCAATAGCCTTGGAGGACTATCAGCAGGAAGGAGGAGAGGATGGTGAGCATCCATACGTTTTTGATTCTCTGGTTCAT
>CAVGLH010000200.1:2360-4216 GCA_963630065.1 Bacteroides fragilis
CGTCCGATGTTCAAGATGAAGGACGGGGCAATGGTTACCCATGTTCGCAACACGCCCTTGGCGAAGGAACCCACATGGAACGACCTGCTGAGACATATCCCTGGCATGCAACAAGCGTCCGACGGCAGCTTCGAAGTAAAGGGCTTGGGCGCGCCCACCATCTACCTCAACGACAAGAAGGCGACATCGGCAGAGCTTGCCCACCTCGACGTGAAACAGATAGACGACATCGAGCTCATCACCACTCCCGGTGCCCAATACGATGCAGCCACAGGGGCAGTGCTGAGGATTGTGATGAAGAGAAAAGATGAGGGAATCTTCGGAAAGATACAGGCATACGACGAACTGAGCGAGGTGAACACCACCAACGGGGACATCACGCTGGGCTACACAAACTCCCAAATTTCCATATCAGGTTTCTACGGTTACCAGGACAATCGCTACAATGTACACCAGCCCGAGGAAACCACGGTTAGAGCCACCGACGGAGAATATCTCTTCGGAGCCGACCGCCACGGCAAGAACAAGGCTTACGCCAACACCTCGGAAATCAATTTCGACTGGCTCTTGGGCAAGCACCACGAGATAGGCGCCCAATGGGAGGGATTGTGGCTCAGCGGCGGCAGGAGCGAGAAACAAAGCCAGTATTACCGCAACCCTGGGGAGGACATGAAATTCTTTGATGCAGAGAGCCAACAGTGGGCACATTCCCGCCAGAACCACTTCAACCTCTTCCACCTCGGAAAGTGGTCGAAGTCGCTTTCCTCACAACTCTACCTTGACTATGTGAAGAACGCAGGCAACGACTCTCAGCCCATCCACGAAACGGAGGGAAGCGAGGAAAGGGTGACCCTGAACAGCTCGCACACCGACTACGCCATCTATAGTGCACGCCTCAACATGAAGCAGCTCTTGGGCGAGCATCATGCCCTTAACTTTGGCGGAGAATGGAGTCTCACCGACGGCAAGGGAAACACCAGCAGCTCTTCCGACCACCTTGGCACCACTGAATACAAGAACCACGACACCAAAGCCGCCGCCTTCTTGCAGTACCAAGGCTCGGCAGGCAAATGGACCTGGTCGGCAGGTTTCCGATACGAACACCTCACCTCCAGCTATACGAATCTGCTGGATGCCGCAAGCAATATGAGTCGCACCTACAACCAGTGGTTCCCTTCGTTCAGCGTCAGTCTCAACGAGCCTTCGTGGCATCATTCGCTCAACTTCCGCACCACGACATCCCGTCCATCGTTCAGTCAACTGAGCGGCAACATCTATTATATCTCCCGGTTCCATTATGGGATAAGCAACCCGAAGTTGCAGGCTTACAATACGTATCGCCTCACCTACTCCGTACAGTGGAAAGACTTCTATGGCATACTGAGATATACTTACATCGACCACCCCATCATGTATATAGCAGAGGTACCGGAGGACAAGCCCGTGCGGTACATCAGCACCTTCATGAACTATGGCAAGCAGCAGCGAGCCTACGCCTACCTCAACTGGGGGCACACCTTCGGCTTTTGGCGACCCAACATCAGCCTCAGCACTGCCTATCAGTTCTTCAAGGTAGATGACCAAGGCGAGCTCATCAACTACAACGGTTTCTCTTGGAGTGCGTCTATCGACAACTACTTCACCCTGCCCCACGGCTACCAGCTCTCGCTCTCCTATCTCTTCGAAAACAGAGGAATGAACGGAAGAGTCCAATTCCGCCCCGACCAGAACTGGAGCATCGGTGCCAACAAGTCGTTCATGGGCGACAGGCTGCAAGTGGCATTCTCTGCCAGCGACCTCTTCCACCAGTTCTATTTCCGGGAGAAGATACACCAACACTCCGTTGACTTCTCACA
>CAVGLH010000201.1:0-4199 GCA_963630065.1 Bacteroides fragilis
GACATCCGCAACGTGTCGAAGAGATTCGGCGAGAAGACAGCCCTCCGCGACATCAATCTCTACGTGAGGAAGGGCGAATTCATGACCATCCTCGGCCCCTCGGGATGCGGAAAGACCACCCTTTTGCGCCTCTTGGCAGGCTTCGAGACAGCCACCGAGGGACAAATCACCATCGGCGGAGAGGACATCACCAACCTGCCGCCCTACAAGCGCAACGTGAACACCGTGTTCCAGAAGTACGCCCTCTTCCCCCACCTCAACGTGTACGACAACATCGCCTTCGGACTGAAGCTGAAGGACACCCCCAAGGACGAAATCATGCCCCGGGTGAAGCGCGCACTGAAGATGGTGAACATGAGCGACTACGAATACCGCGACGTCAACTCGCTCTCAGGCGGACAGCAGCAGCGCATCGCCATCGCCCGCGCCATCGTCAACGAGCCCGAGGTGCTATTGCTCGACGAGCCCCTCGCCGCCCTCGACCTGAAGATGCGCAAGGACATGCAGCTGGAGCTGAAGGAGATGCACGAAAGGCTGGGCATCACCTTCGTCTACGTGACCCACGACCAGGAGGAGGCACTCACCCTGAGCGACACCATCGTGGTGATGAGCGAGGGAGAGATACAGCAGATAGGCACGCCCACCGACATCTACAACGAGCCAGCCAACGCCTTCGTCGCCGACTTCATCGGAGAGAGCAACATCTTCTGCGGCACGATGCTGAAAGACTGCCTGGTGAGCGTGGCGGGAAGCGAGATACCCTGTGTGGACAAGGGCTTCGGCGAGAACCAGGAGGTGGACGTGGTGATACGTCCCGAGGACATAGAGGTGAGCACCGACACCCGGGGAGCACAGTTCGTGGGCAAAATCACCTCCAGCATCTTCAAGGGCGTACACTACGAGATGCTCGCACAGAGCGACAAGGGCGTGGAGTTCCTCATCCAGAACTACAAGCACTTCGCTGTGGGGCAGACCATCGGCATGAGCGTGATACCCGACAACATCCACATCATGAAGAAGGACCGCACCGCCAACACCTTCGAGGCGAAGCTCACGGGCGACAGCACCGTCGAGTTCCTGGGCTGCGAGTACAAGCTGGAGATTCCCGACGGGCTGAAAGGCAGGGAGACGGCAACCGTCACCGTGCCCTTCGACAAGATAGAGCTGTTCGACAACGAGGAGGAGGGAACCTTCACCGGCGACATCAGCTTCATCCTCTACAAGGGCGACCACTACCACCTCACCATCGACACCGACTGGGGCGAGAAAATCTATGTGGACACGCAGGACGTATGGGACCTGGGCGACCATGTGGCAATCACCATCCCGGCGGAAGCGGTTGAAGTGAGTTAAGAGTTTATAGTTTATAGTTAAGAGTTTATAGTTTATAGTTAATAGTTAAGAGCAGGCAGACTGCACATTATTAATTGAAATCATAGAAATTGAAAAAGTTTTTTCTTTCCCGCCAGAGCTGGTCGATACCCTACGCCATCTTCGCCGCCGTCTTCGTGGTGCTGCCCCTGGTGCTCATCGTGGTGTTCGCCTTCACCGATGAGAACGGCAGGCTCACGCTCTACAACTTCCAGAAGTTCCTGGCGCACCCCGAGGCCATCAACACCTTCGTCTACTCCATCGGCATCGCCTTCCTCAACACGCTGCTCTGCATCCTGTTGGGCTACCCCGCCGCCTACATCCTCACGCAGACCAGGATGAAGCACGCCTCCACCGTGGTGATGCTCTTCATCCTGCCCATGTGGGTCAATATCCTGGTGAGAACCCTCGCCACCGTGGCACTCTTCGACTTCGCCGACCTGCCCCTGGGCGAGGGAGCCTTGCTCTTCGGAATGGTATACAACTTCATCCCGTTCATGATCTACCCCATCTACAACACCCTGCAGAAGATGGACCGCAGCTACATCGAGGCGGCGGAAGACCTCGGCGCATCGCCCTGGCAGCAGTTCTTCAAGGTGATACTGCCCCTCTCCATGCCCGGCGTGGCGAGCGGCATCCTGATGGTCTTCATGCCCACCATCTCCACCTTCGCCATCTCCGAACTGCTGACACTCAACAACATCAAGCTCTTCGGAACCACCATCCAGGAGAACATCAACAACTCGATGTGGAACTACGGAGCGGCACTCTCGCTCATCATGCTCTTCCTCATCGGAGCCTCCACACTCATCGCCGGTGACGGCAGCAAACAGGAAGGAGGCATCAGATGACGCATACATTGTTCAACAAGCAACTGCTGAAGAAAGTGTTCTGCCAGGGCTATCTCTGGCTGCTCCTGCTGCTGCTCTACTCCCCCATCCTCATCATCGTCATCTTCTCCTTCACCGAGGCGAAGGTGATGGGCAACTGGACGGGCTTCTCCCTGCAGCTCTACAAGAACCTCTTCGCCGAGGGCACCCACCACTCCCTGACGGCGGCACTGGCTAACACCGTGACCATCGCCCTCATCACCGCCACCGTCTCCACCCTCTTCGGCACCATCACCGCCATCGGCATCCACAACCTCCGCAACCGCGGGGCACGCCAGGCGATACAGTTCGTCAACAACATCCCCATCCTCAACGGCGACATCATCATCGGCATCTCGCTCTTCCTGCTCTTCATCACGCTGGGCATCCCCCAGGGCTACACCACGGTGGTCATCTCCCACATCACCTTCTGCCTGCCCTACGTCATCCTGAGCGTGATGCCCCGACTGAAGCAGATGAACCCCAACCTCTACGAGGCGGCACTCGACCTCGGGGCTACTCCCATGCAGGCATTGCGCAAGATCATCATCCCCGAGATTCTGCCCGGCATGATTTCGGGCTTCATGCTCGCCATCACCATGAGCATCGACGACTTCGCCGTCACCATCTTTACCATCGGCAACGAGGGCTTGGAGACGCTCTCCACCTTCATCTACGCCGATGCGCGCAAGGGCGGTCTCACCCCAGAGCTCCGACCATTGAGCACGATTATCTTTGTGCTGGTGCTGGTGATGCTGATTATTATCAACCGTCGTTCCGACAAAAACAAGAAGTAGGAAGATGAAGAAAACATTATATTTACTGCTGGCATTGCTTACGCTCGCTTCTTGCTACAACAAGGAGAACCGGGAGGAAATACTGAAGGTATACAACTGGGCTGACTACATCGACGAGGACGTGCTCGCCAACTTCCCCCAGTGGTATGAGCAGCAGACGGGCAAGAAGGTGAAGGTAATCTACCAGACCTTCGACATCAACGAGGTGATGCTCACCAAGATTGAGCGCGGCCACGAAGACTACGACGTGGTGTGCCCCTCCGAGTACATCATCGAGCGAATGCTGCGCAAGGACTTGCTCCTGCCCATCGACACCTGCTTCGGCAAGACCCCCAACTATCTCAAGAACATCTCGCCCTACATCGTGGAGCAGATAGACGCCACCAGCAACCACGGCCGCACCGCCCACCGCTATGCAGTGCCCTATATGTGGGGCACCTGCGGCATCTTATATAATAAGGTACACGTGCCCACCCGGGACGCCCAGACCTGGGGCACACTGTGGAACGCCAAGTACCGCGGCAAGCTGCTGATGAAGGACTCCTACCGCGACTCCTACGGTACCGCCCTCATCTGGGCGCACCGCAAGGAACTGGCAGCCGGACGGGTGACCGTTACGCAACTGATGAACGACTACTCCCCCCAGGCAATCGCCACCGTGGAGAAGGAGCTGAAGGCACTGAAGCCCAACATCGAGGGATGGGAGGCTGACTTCGGCAAGGAGACCATGACCAAGGGCAAGGCACTGCTCAACATGACCTGGAGCGGCGATGCCGTATGGGCGATAGAGGAAGCAGGGAAAGTGGGCGTGGAATTGGGCTACGAGGTGCCCCGGGAGGGCAGCAACGTATGGTTCGACGGATGGGTCATCCCCAAGTACTCGCGCAACCCGAAGGCAGCCGCCTACTTCATCAACTACCTCTGCCAGCAAGACGTGGCACTCGCCAACATGGAGACCACGGGCTATGTGAGCAGTGTGGCGGGCAAGAAGATACTGGAGGCGATGAGCGACCGGGAGGAATATCCCGAGACCGTGAACCTCTCCTACTTCTTCGGCTCCGGCGACAAGGAGGCTCGCCAGGCACACCTCAACCCCATCATGTACCCCGACAGCAGTGTGGTGGCACGCTGCGCCATGATCCACGATGCCGGAGACCACACG
>CAVGLH010000202.1:0-4120 GCA_963630065.1 Bacteroides fragilis
CACAAGATCAAGGATGTTCTGCATTCTGACAACAAGTTGGCTCAGCTCGACTAATAGATTTGCATTCTACCATACAAATCATAAATTTGGCGGAAGTTTCCCTATGTGGAGACTTCCGTTTTTTTTTTTGCTTTTTTCTGTAAGCGTCTCCATATTTCCTTGCTTGAGTGGTACGGCGGGGGCGCCGTACCTCCTATGATTGCTAGGAGGTACAGCGCCCCCGCTGTACCACTCAAGCGAGTTTGCTCCAAGCGCCCCCGCTGTACCAATCCTCCCTATATAATAAGGTATAGTAGCATTTTGTCAATCAATGCCCCCGTTATATAGGCAGAAATGTTAGCGATTTAGCTTTTGTTAACCCAAAAACTTTGGAGGTTATTTAATTTTTTCTTATCTTTGCGATGTATAAAGAAAAGGGCTCCCGAAAGAAGGGAGGACAGGAAATTTTATGCGCATTGACTTTTATCCAAATATATCATTTGTATAATTGTAAATAGATGATTTAAACCGAAAGGTGTTTTTGTTTTTCGCATCAAGAAGTTCTGCAAAAAGCCAGGACCGACGATGCCAGGGTTTAAAACATAAAGTTTAACAATTAGTAAATGATAAGGTTATGAAGAAGCTTATGATGATGATCGTTGCTATGGCAATGATGACTATGGGAATGGTAAGTTGCAGTGCTTCTGCAGATACAGATACAATGGACGAGGTAGCCGCTTGTGCTTCCGTTGACGCAGATTTCTCACTGATTAATTGCACAGTGACACGCGGTGCCACCGTAGATGAGAATAGCACAGAGAATAGTGAGGAGAAGCTGGTTTGCAAGGTTCTCTCCGGTGGACAGATGATGATTACCCACAAGAACACTATCTTCGACGAGGGTACCAACGTGAAGTTTACTGCTGAGCTGGATGGCAACAAGCTCATCATCACCGAGACAGGTGACTATGGCAAGTCTGGCACGTATGGATATTACACGCTCGCAGCCAAGGTCGGCAAGCTTCAGGATGGCAAGTATGTGATGGTGGTCAAGAGAAACGACCATGTGCGTGAGGAATTCGCCCTCACCTATGATTCCTCCAAGGCAGCCAATTAATGATATTTCTAGTAAATGATAATATATTTATGTATATAGGTAGATGATAATTGAATAGATTTTACATGATTATCTTAGTCGCATTCAACGACCAGTCTAGTTTCATTTCATAACTTCTTTGACGGCAGCCATGAGTTCTTCGGCTGTGCAGTCTTTCAAAATTACCTTGTTGTCTGTGTCCAGCAGGAAAATCGTCGGTGTGGCGCGGATGCTGTAGAGATTGGTAATCTTGTCGTCGGCCAATACGTTGAGAAAGGCGATTTCCGCCGGGATGGTTTGTTTTGAGAGCCATTCCGTGATGCGGTGGCAGTTTTCGCATTCCGGGTCGTAGAAATATATGATGGTGCGCTGTCCCTTGTAGTCGCTCAGCTTGTGTTCCTTCCCGCTTTTGTCTTGGAAGGTGAAGTCGAGGGCTACGTCTCCCGGCAGGTTTTTGTCCGTACTCTTGATTTTGAAGTTCAGTCGTTCCTTCTCGGCCTCGCTGAAGGCCGGGTTTTCGGCCATGCGTGCCAGGAAAAGCAGATAGACCCTGTCGTTGCGCATGGGCGACTGCGGGTCGTCATAGTAATGGTCTATGAGACTCTCGAATTTCTCCTTGGCTTTTTCGTTGGCGAATGCTTTTTGGCAGAAAGCCTCGATGCCCTTCTCGGCTGTCTTTTTGGAGAAGCGGGGCAGCAGGTCGATGAAGTTGACGAATCCCTGCTCTGTGACATCGGCGTTCTTCACGAGCAGCGAGTCGGCAAAGTCGTAGTTGTCCCAGTAGTGAATGCTGAGATATTCCGCCCTTTGCTCCACGTCCTTCAGGGTGTCGGGCAGGGCGGGGTAGGGGAAGTCTGTGCGCTGCTGTGCGTTCAGCTGCAGGGAGCAGCAGACCGTCAGCAACAGGGTAGTGATGATTGATTTCATGAGCTAAATGTGATATGGTAATGGTGTACTGTTTCTATGATTTATACTTCCTGCATCCGCTTGAGTTCCCATCCCTCAAACTGCATGATGATGAGGTGCAACTGGGTGCCTTGGCGCAGGGCCTCTACCCTCGGAGCCCCGGCATATCGGTGTATCTGCTCCACTGCCTCACGCCATTGCTTCTCGCCCTTGGTCATCGGGGTGCCGTCTTCCATCGTCTCCCCCTCCACGATGGAGGAGAATTCCTTCTTCGAAAGCACCTTCAGCTCCAGAATATAACTGTGCTTGCTGGCGTAATGTGTGAGGTCTGGCAACAGGAAGAAGTCGCAATAGCCGTGGCTCAACTCCAATTCCGGAGCCGTGATGTAATAATCGTTCAGGTTGAGATAAGCCATGAAGAAGCCTTGCAGGTTGCGCTCTGCCTCTATGCCATCACGCACCGACGATACCTTGGCGTAGGCATCGGCCATGAATTGCAAGCCTTCCTCCCACTTTCCGTCGTAGGCCATGTCGTAATAATAGTCGGTGAGCCGGTTGGTGTCTACGTAGGCCTTCGCCTGGTATTCCTCTTCCAAGTAGCCATAATATTGCTTGCGCACATTGTTGTTTGGTATGCCCAGGATGAGTTTTGAGCCGCGGGTTCCCTTGATAGTCAGCATGCCATAGTAGAACAGCAGGCTGGGGAATATCTCAGCCTTGGGTATCTGGTAGGCAGAGAAAGACTCATAGAGCTGCGCCACAATCTCTCCCTCTTCCGCAATCTTGCGGATGATGCTCTTGCGCTCGCCATCCAACTTGTCAAACTGCAACAGTTTCTTCATCTTGCCATAGTCGGTACGGGTGTTGGGGTCGATCATCTCTTCTGGGGCACAACCATAGTCCATGTAATTGCGGAGGTAGTAAAGTACCATGTCGCAATTGAACATACGAGTGTTCTTTTTCAAAGCTTGTTTGGCAAAGCAGTAGTTGTCGTACCATGGCTTCATGTCGTTCACGATGGCTTCGATGTCACTGTCGGCGGGTATGGCACCGTGCTCCTTGTAATAGGTGAACATTTTTATTACGTCTGTGGTGGAGAAGCCCAGCATCTCGTCAAACTCCGGTTTGATGGAGATGTTCCATCCGATGTTGAAGCCGCTTGTCACGTCGTCCAAGGTCACGGGGCTCACGCCCATCATAAAGATGCGTTCGAAGTTGCCCTTGAACTTCTTGAATACATCCCGGTAGAAGCCGTCGGCATGGGTGATGGCATGATACACCTTCTCGCCGCGCTCGTTGAGTATGACGTTGGTGAAATTGTCATACTCGTCGATGATGAGATACAAGGGGTATTTGTGTGCCTTGGCGGCCTTGAATATCAACTCCATCTTCTCCTCGAAGTCTTCCTGGGCAAAAATCTCGTCCTTTTCCGCCTGGTAGAATTCTGCGTATTGGCGCACGAAGGCATCGAGGTTGATGCTCAGGTAGGAGTTGAACTTGTCCTCCAGTTTGTCGATGTTGCCTGTTATCTGCGAGAAATCCAGGAACAGCACCTGATACTTTCCTTGCAAGGGCGTAGGATGCTGGCCTATCCACAGCGTGCCGAAGAGGTTTTGGAAATCCTTGCTCTGCGCACAGTCGTAGTAAGAGTAGAGCATACTCAGGAATATGCTCTTGCCGAACCTGCGTGGACGGATGAAGAAGAGGTTGCGCGGCTGCTTCTCCAATTCCGGGATAAACATCGTCTTGTCCACATAATACAGATTCTGTTCCATCACGTTGGCGAAATCTGCCACACCATAAGGTACTTGTTTTATTTGCTGTTCCATAATTTTTTGCTTAAAAATGTTGCGGGAATCACCTTCTGGCAGTTTCCCATTCCAGCGTGTTCACTTGGTCTTTGAGCCCGAAGTTCAGTCCCACCTTCACCACTGGTTTGTCCTTCGTCTTGAAGGCATCGGCGTAGTGTTTCTTCTCTATCTGTGCGAGAGCCTCCGCTACGCTCTTGCCAAATTTCAGTTCCATCACATAGATGGTGGTCTTCGTCTCCAGCGTGATGTCGATGCGCCCCTTCGCCGTGTGCTGCTCTACGAGGATGTTGTAGTCGGTGAGCAGGGCGAAGATGATGTAGAGCGTCTG
>CAVGLH010000203.1:0-4113 GCA_963630065.1 Bacteroides fragilis
TTCTAAACTGCAGGCAACCATGGCAAGAAAATTATACCCCATAGGAATACAGACGCTCTACATCATCTTCGCCCTGCTCACCGACTACGATATCCATGTGGAGCAGCACACGGCCAAGGGCCGCATCGACATCTCGCTGGAGACAAAGACCACCGTCTATGTGATGGAGCTGAAATTCGATGGAAGCGTGGAGGAAGCCGTGGCCCAGATAGAGGAGAAGCACTACGCCGATGCCTTCAGGATGAAGGGCAAGGAGATAGTGAAGGTGGGCATGAACTTCTCGCTGAAGGACGAGGTGAACACGCTGGAGTGGAAGAGCGTTTAGAGGATGTAAAAAATAGAAGCCTATGAAACGGAACATGTTGACTTTCCTTTTGGCCGTCTCTGCCATGACGCAGACGATGGCGCAGACATACGACAACCTCTGGAAAAGGGCGGATGCCTTCCAGGAGAAGGACCAGCCAAGGAGCGAAATCGGAGTGATGAAGAAAATCATCGCCAAGGCGACCTCTGACAAGGACTACGGACAGCTCCTTGCTGCCGAGATGCGACAGGCGATGCTGTGGGAAACCATCTCGCCCGACTCCCTGGCTCCTGCCATCAGGCGCATGGAGGCTCAGGCGCAGAAGGCCCAAGACCCTGTGCTCAGGGCGGTGTGGAACGCAGCCCTGGGCAAACTCTACCGGGAGCAACGCACCGACATCGTGACTGCCGAGGAGGAAGAAGGGGCCAACAGGGCGGACGTGAACAAGAAGAGGAGTGCCGGGTACTTCAAGAAAGCCTTGGCAACCCCCGAACTTCTCGCCGGGCATGCCTCCACGGAATATGAACCCCTGACACTGAAGGGCATGGACGGAGCCTCTTTCAACAACGATATGCTCCACCTGATAGGCTTCGAGGCAGACTCGCGGGAGGCTTACCAGCTGATGCACGACTATTATCTGAAAACGGGCAACCGAGGGGCTGCCTGCCTCTGTGCCTTCAAAATCACGCAGAAAGACCGCAAGGAGGATGGCCGGCTGGTGAGGAAGTCGAGATACTTGAACACCATCGACTCCATCATCCATGTATACCAAGACCTGCCCGAGGCCGGAGAGCTCGCCGTGGAGCACTATCGTTTCATGGTGGGGGCCACCGACTCAAAGGCTGCCGACAAGATAAATTATATCAACTATGCCCTGCATCGCTGGGGCGGATGGTCGAGGATGAATGTGCTGAGAAACGCACAGAAGCAAATGACCGAACCGATGTTCACCCTCAAGGACATGCCCAGGGTGATACGCCCCGGACAGAAGCAATGGGTGCATCTGCAGGTGCGCAATCTGCAAAACCTGAAGGTGACCATATCGCGGCTTGACATCACGGCCGACAACGACTACGACGTGAACGATGAGGCTACCTGCAAGATGCTCCTGAAGAAAACTTCGGCTTTGCACCAGAAGGATTTCTCCAGGTCGTACTATGGCCGTCCTGGCTATGAGGAGGTGACGGATTCGTTTGAGATAGGCGGAAACCTTCCGCTAGGCGCTTATCTGATGGAGGTGACAAGCGACAAGACGGACATCGCGCCCCAGCGCACCATCTTCTATGTGAGCGACTTGGCACTGATGATGCAGCAGCTGCCCGACGACAGCAAGCGCTATGTGGTGGTGAGTGCCACGACAGGACAGCCCATTCCGGGGGCTCAGCTGCTGATTTACACCGAGCGAAACGGAGGCAGGAAGAAGGCGGGAACGCGCGAGGTGAAAGCCCGCCTGACCACCGATGCCCAAGGCGAGGCCATCTGCAAACAGGCGGATGCCGACATCCTCGTCTACACGGCAAAGGACAAGTATACCCCCGCCGAATATACTTATCTCTCTCGTGTCCGCTATCGGGAGATGAAGGGTGGGAATGATTATGGGTGTGTATATACCGACCGCAGCATCTATCGCCCGGGACAGACGGTACACGCCTCGGTGGTGAGGTATCGGAGGATAGACGGCAAGGATGCCAAGGCTTTGGCGGATGTGGACACCAAGCTGATATTGCGCGACAATAACGGAAAGGTGATTGCCGAGAAGACGGCCAAGACGGATGCCTATGGCACAGTAGCCGCAGATTTCGAACTGCCGCAGGGAGGAGCCACGGGCTGCTATTACGTGGATGCCCAGCAGTGTGGCGGACGGTCGATAAGGGTGGAGGAATACAAGCGCCCTACCTTCGAGGTGACTTTCCCGAAGGTGAACGAGAAATATGCCTGGGGCGACACGGTGGTGGTGAAGGCTTCGGCCAAGACTTATGCCGGGGTGCCCGTGCAGGGGGCCAAGGTGAGCTATACCGTGACCCGCAAGAGCCAGCGCTGGTGGTGGCGCAGTGTGTCTGCCGACCAGGTGGTGTTCAACGGCGAGGCCACAACCCGGGATGACGGAACCTTCGACGTGGAGATTCCATTGCAGCCTACGGTGGATGCCAATGATGCGGAGGCTATGGCAGAATTCCTGCGCACGGCCCGCTTCTTCAACTTCGATGTCTCAGCCACCGTCACCGACCTGAGTGGGGAGAGCCGCGAGGGCGAGATGAGCTTGCCTTTGGGCACGAAGCCTACAGCTTTCTCTTCCGACTTGCCCAGCCGCATCGAGGCGGATAGCTTGAAAAGCGTGACTTTCTCTTACCGCAACAGTGCAGGTGTGGAGATAGCCAGCGGCTTGAAATACCGCATCGACAAGGGCCAGTGGGTGAGTGCCGAGGCCAACAAGCCAGTTGCGTTTGCCATGAGCCAGTCGGGCGTACACGAGATGGAGGCTGTCTGCGGACAAGACACCTTGCAGCAGAAGTTCACTCTGTTCAGCATCAAGGACACTCGCCCCGTAGAGAAGGCCACCCATTGGAGCTATCAGACGGCGAAAGTGTTCCCCCGCGACGGCAAGCCGGTCTATGTGCAGGTGGGCTCTTCGGAGAACGGAGCGCACATCGTCTATTCCATCATCGCCGGCAACAAATTATTGGAAAAAGGAGCCTGGGAGTTGGGCGACAGCATCGTCACCCTTCCGTTCACCTACAAGGAGGAATATGCCTCGGGCATCGTCATCAACTATAGTTTTGTGAAGAACGGGGAGTGCCATACCAAGATGATGAGCATAGCCCGTCCATTGCCCGAGAAGAAGTTGAATCTTGCCTGGAAGACTTTCCGCAACCGTCTGACTCCGGGACAGAAGGAGGAATGGACTTTGCAAATCACCACTCCCGACGGCAAGCCGGCCAAGGCGCAGTTGATGAGTGTGCTCTACGACAAGTCGCTCGACGTGTTGCAGAAGCATCTCTGGAGCATGTCGCTGGGCCTTTATCAGTCGATGCCCAACTGCTATTGGAAGAACAATCTGCCGATGGGCAGCTCGTATCTCTCGGGCAGATTCCCCACCAAGTATTATGATGTGAGCGAGCTGGAGGTGGATGGTTTTGATTCCAAATACTTCACGGGCAATATCTTTGTCAGAGGGCTTTATACCACGAATGCCCTGGCCCTGTCGGACAGAAGCGTAATGGCTGTCGGCTATGCTGCGCCAATGGCTAAAAGGAGCGGGATGAAGATAAGCGGATTGGGAACGAGGAGTGCTGAAGAGGTGGACGATGAAGCGATGTTGGAGACCGTGCAGACGGAAACCGACGAGGCGGAAGCCGAAAAGTCCTTGGACCAAGTGCAGGTGCGAGAGAACCTGAACGAGACAGCCTTCTTCTATCCAGCCTTGGAGACTGACAAGGATGGCAATGTGGCCATCAAGTTTACTCTGCCCGAGAGCGTCACCACCTGGAAGTTTATGGGCTTGGCTCATGACCAGGAGATGCGCAACGGATGCCTGGTGGATGAGGCTGTGGCCCGGAAGACCGTGATGGTGCAGCCCAATATGCCCCGATTCCTGCGCGAGGGCGACAAGGCTACCATCGTCGCCAAGGTGTTCAACACCTCCGACAAGAAGGTGACTGGCGATGCCCGTATGCAAATCCTAGACCCGGAGACCAACAAGGTGGTTTGGCAGAAGGTGCAGAAATACACCGTGGATGCCAACGGCACGGCTACATTGAACTTTGATGTAGCAGGACTCAAGGAGGGTATATATATAAATAAGGTGGTGG
>CAVGLH010000204.1:0-4003 GCA_963630065.1 Bacteroides fragilis
TTCCCATCAAGCCCGTCACGATGGGGTCCTCGGAATAATACTCGAAGTTGCGGCCACAAAGAGGATTGCGGTGCAGGTTCATTCCCGGACCGAGCACTGCGTCGCAGCCATACTCCTTGGTTTCGTTGCCGATACATTCTCCCACCTGTCGTACCAAGTCCGTGTTCCAGGTGGAAGCCAGGCAAGTGCCGATGGGGAATCCCGTGGCATAATAAGTGCGGCTGTCGCCTTCACGATGGGCGTCGATATGGACACCCGCAGGACCGTCACATCTCACGGTGACAGGAATACCAAGACGGGGGATAGCCACAGTGGTGCCAGCTGCACCGGGCACATACTTCTTCTGGTGGCCGAGCATGGCACCGCTGCCCACGAATCCGTCGTTGCCACCGCCCACGAGCATTTGGGCTTTCTCCTCAAGAGTCATCGCCTTGAGCACTTCATCGATGTTGTTGGCATTGAGCTGCGGAGCCGACTGCGCAAGCATGGTTGTCGCCATAGCTCCTGCCGCCAGGGTAAGAGCGAGTTTCTTGTACTTCATATATTTTAGTTATATTGTTAGTTAATATTTCTTGCTTCTGTCTGTACTTGGGTTGCTCCAAGATACAGCCTCCAAGGTTCATTGTCATTCAGGAACGTGGTGCAAATATAACAAAATAAGGCGGAAGTGCCAAGCATTTCCGCCTTTTTCTTCTCGTAACAAATGAGATTGTTCTTGGATTTAACAAGAAATACCCATGAAAATAACATCTTGTACCTATCGCCCGATTTTTCCTTTGCCAAAAGGAAAACAAGAGATTACTTAGCCGTATCCTTCGAGCTTCGCTTGTCCCTGCGATAACTGCGGTAGTCGTCCATCGGAATCTCCACGTCAGGCTCCGCCAGCTCGCCCTCTCGTGGCAAGGCGAACTTCTGGTACTTGATGTTCAAGCCGCGCTCTATCCACATGCTCTCATAATAAGTCTGTATGGAGAGTATTTTGCGGGTCTCCTCGTCGATGCCCTCCTGGTGGTAGAGGTCTTCCGTGCGGAAGAGTACGGGTAGATGGTTGCCGTCCACCATATAAGTGGTGTAGGTGAAGAGGAAGTTGGAGTCGGTCTTCAAGTGGATGATGCCCCCGTCCACGAGGAATCGGCGGTAGCGGTTCATGAAATAAGTGGAGGTGAGTCGCTTGCGCGGGTTCTTCATCTGAGGGTCGGAGAAGGTGAGCCATATCTCCTTCACCTCGTCCTGGGCGAAGAAGCGGTCGATGATCTCGATGTTGGTACGGAGGAAGGCCACGTTCTTCTGTCCCTCCTCTATCGCTTTCTTGGCCCCTGTCCACATGCGGGATCCCTTGATATCGACACCTATGAAGTTCATCTCGGGATAGAGTTTGGCCAGTTCCACGGTATACTCGCCCTTGCCGCAGCCCAACTCCAGGACTATCGGATTGTCGTTGTGGAAATACATCTCGCGCCATTTGCCCTTCATGTCGAAAGGCACGTTGTCCACCACACTATATGGATACTGGAACACGTTCTCAAAACGCTCCATATCCGCAAACTTCGCTAATTTTCCTTTACTCATTCTTTATATTATTTCCTTTATTTTATAATTTTCGTTTACTTCCACTTCACAACTGTTTCTTCCTTTCTCTCATCTCTGTTGTCACATTTCTTTTGCAAAGATACGGAAAAGGAACGAAAGACACAAGAAAGTACTTTAAAAACTTTACCCTTCCTCCTTCTCCATAAGTGCAGTCACGATTTTGATTTCGTTGAAGGTGTAGCTTTCGCCCAGTGCGGCTCTGATTTCTCCAAAAGGGGTATTGGGATGAGAGGAGATAAACTCACGGAGCTTGTTCTCGTGGGCTGTGGAGACGAAGTCGCGGAGGCCTAGCTCGCCCTCTATCACATAGTGGGCAAGATGGCCCATGATAGTGCTGGGGGCAAGGTTGCGAGCCTTGGCGATGTCGTCGGGCTTCATGCCGCCCTTGTAAAGGTCGAGGCTTACTTTCTTGGTGTCGACCTTTTCCTTTTTCTCCTTTTGCTCCGTCCGCTCCTTGCGGTTGCGGTTCTTGCCAGCGTCAGTAGTCCCCTGCTCTTCCGACAGCAGACATTGTGCCTTTTTCTTCAGATACTCGCTCGTACTGAAGGGGTGGTCGCCGGCATAATAGGCCAGCAACTTCGACTTTAGGGCAATTTCCTCCGAATAGTTTTGCAGACGTTCCTTGAGCAGTTTCTTTGCCGTCTTGTTTTCCGTCTTGATGTCGGTGATCTTGACGAGATTCCTGAAGATGCCTATCTTGTCGGCGAAGTAGGCGGCTCCCTTGTGGATGCGGTCTTGCAGTTCGGCATTCTCTATGGTGCCGGTGGTGGAGAGCATGCGGGTGTATTGCACCCGGAACTTGGCCGCCACCTGCAGCAGGCTCCGGAACACAATGTCTGCCTTCTGGTATTCCTGGATGAGCTTTTGGTATTTCGAGGCGAAGAACTCTGCGATGGTGCGCGTCATCAGTTCGTTGTTTTGCTGCATGGGGGCAAAGTCGAAGAGCTCGTCGATGTTGTGTATGATGTAGTTCAGTTCCAAGACGGAGAGCGTCTCTGCGGTAGGAGGCTGGATGCGGCTGGTGAACGACTCGATGGTCTCATCCTTGATGATGGCCGACGGACTGAGCGGTGCGCTGAGCACCATGCCTTCCAACGACTTGCAGCGACTCAGTGCCACATAGGTCTGTCCGTGAGTGAAGGATCGGGAGGCATCGATGATGGCATGTTCGAAGGTGAGGCCCTGGCTCTTGTGGATGGTTATCGCCCAAGCCAGCCTAAGGGGATATTGGATGAAGGACCCTTCCACCTTCTCCTCTATCTCCATGCTCTCTTCATTGAGCGTATATTTTGAATTGTCCCATCGTTCCATTCCCACAGCGATGGTCTCGCCGGTATCTCTGCTCCTCACGGTAACATGCTCGTTGTCGAGACCCACCACCTCACCAATCATACCATTATAATAGCGGTGGTTGGCATCGTTCTTGACAAACATCACCTGTGCGCCCTCTTTCAGGGTGAGCCGAAAGTCTGTGGGGTATGACATCTCGGGAAAATCGCCTTCCACATTGGCATCGTACGAATGGGCGATGCTGCCGAGCTTGGCAAGTTCCTGCTCGTTGATTTGCTGGGCGGGATAGTTGTGGGTGGTGAGGCGGATGTATCCGTCGGCCTTGTCGGGTTGGAAGCCCGGGATATACCTGCGGTTCAGTTCGGCAAGGGTCTCGGCCGTAGCCCGGTTGCTGCGTACCTGGTTCAGGAGGTTGAGAAAGTGGTCGTCTTGTTGGCGATACACCTTCTTCAGTTCTACGGTGAGATAGCCGGCAACTTTCAGAGCGTTGCTGGAGAAGAAGTAAGGAGTGTCGTAGTATTGACGCAGCAACGGCTCTTCCTGCTCCGTAGTGACGGGAGCCAACTGGTGGAGGTCGCCAATCATGAGCAACTGTACTCCTCCGAATGGCTTGGCCGACTTGCGATAGCGACGCATGGCATCGTCGATGGCATCGAGCAAATCACTCCTCACCATACTGATCTCGTCTATCACCAGTAGGTCGATGGTGCGGATAATCTTGCGCTTCACGTTGCTGAACTTAAACTTGCGGTTGTTGTCGCCGCCACTGAATGCAGTGCCCGGAATATAAGGCGAGAGAGGCAGTTGGAAGAAGGAGTGGATGGTCTGTCCGCCGGCGTTGATGGCAGCGATGCCCGTAGGAGCGAGCACCACCATTCGCTTGGGCGAGAGTCGCCGCAGTTCTTTCAGGAATGTGGTCTTTCCCGTTCCCGCCTTGCCGGTGAGAAACAGGTTTGCACTGGTTCGTTCGATGATGTCAAGGGCCATCTGTGACTCTTCGCTCATTTCCATATCAATAATGTTTAGATGTTGTTCATAAAAACTACAACTCATTCAACTGGTCTTCCGAAAGTCCCGTAGCAGCCATAATCTGTTCGATGCCAAGTCCCAGACTCTTTAGGTT
>CAVGLH010000205.1:0-3937 GCA_963630065.1 Bacteroides fragilis
GGAGCTAACTTGCTTGAGTGGTACAGCGAGGGCGCTGTACCTCCTACAGTTACCCCTCTTTGTCAGAAACGGCAATTAGTAGGAGGTACGGCGCCCCCGCCGTACCACCCAAGCAAGAAACTAGGCACCCCCTAAGAAATGTACCAACTTATTCTTTTATTAACACTTAACATTCCCCCCATCAAAACGAGTAGGAGAATCCTATCGACATGAACTCCTTGAACTGCCAATAGCTATCGTCGTCAGCTCTCGTCACACCGTCGTCGAAGCGGGGATAGAGGAAGAGGTTGGTGGAGATGTAGCGGTTGAACTGGAACGAGAGGGTGTTCTCCCACTCTATCTCGGCACGCTTGTAGGTGGTGTATCCCCAGAGACGAGTCTTCCACTTGATGTTGTCGGCTATCTGCCAAGTAAGGTCGAAGGTGCATTCCGAACCGTAGTCGGTAAGGCTGTGCTTGCCCTCGTCGAGGCCATACCTGGTGGCCAAATCCTCGCGACCCACATACTTCCAGTTGAGAGCCAACGGAGCGAAATGGGCGCTTCCCTTCAGCTTGTGGTCGAGCCAGTCGACCGTGTAGTCCATACCGAGAGAGAGGTTGAGACTGAACGGCGAGAAGAAGTCGGAATACACCGTTCGGTCGTTGCTCTTATAGCCGTGGGCGAACTGGGTCTGGGCTATCACCTGGATGGTGTAATACCACTTTTTGGTGGCCTGGAGTCCCAGTTTGCTGGTGTATCGTATCAGGTCGTCGGAGGTCTTCAGCGTATGCACCGAGTCGCCCTTGGACGTCTGATAGCCCAGGCGGAGCTCCAGTTTGTTCTCCCACTTCACCTTCTGCTTGTTGTTGTAGTTGGCCTGCATCGTGAGCCGCCCCAAGAGCGAATAGTTGCTCTCGCCCCCCTTGTACCAGTTGTCGGACACATAGTTTTGCAGGAACTGCAGATAATAGTCGCCGGAAAGCGCCCAGAAATTGGGCCTCGTGATGACGATGTCCATCGGATCCGCCTCGGGTTCTATCGCCTTGGGCGACAAGGTCTCCACGATGTCGGGCTGTTCGACCTTGGGCTTGCTTTTCAGCACGATAGGAGCTCCCACCTTGCGCAGACGGGTCTCGGTGGTGGTCACCAAGTCGGGACGGTTGAGGTATACATGCATCAAGCTCTGGTCCAACATCACATCGAGCGAGTCGGAAGCCTGGCGGTCGGGGTTGAGCCTCAACATCCTGTCGGCCGGGGAGTGATAAAACGTAAGTGGAGTGAAGAGGCGGGCGTAACGGCTGTCGGGTGCCGTCTTTCCCGAAGTTGCGACACCGACGGAATCTATCCTGAGCCGGGCCGCGGAAAGCGAGTCGAGATAACTGTCGGCCACCAGCCTTTCCCTGGCCACGGCCGCAGCCGCCACCCTATGCACCCTTTGGGCAGAGGCCGGGGCACAACCCGCGAGAACTGCAAAAACGAGCAATCCTATTCTTGTTTTCATACCTATTATTCTTGTTTTTTGGCACAAAGGTAATAAATAATTCATAAATCGAAGACCTTTATGACAATAATTTTGGTAATTACACAAAAAAACACTAACTTTGCACCCAAATTATTCAAAAAAATTAAAATATAAACATCGTGGCTGAAACAAAGTACATCTTCGTTACTGGTGGTGTGGTTTCTTCATTGGGAAAAGGAATCATCTCTTCATCCATCGGCAAGCTTCTGCAAGCCAGGGGCTACAACATTACTATCCAAAAGTTTGACCCATACATCAACATCGACCCGGGCACGCTGAACCCCTACGAGCACGGCGAATGCTACGTTACCGTGGATGGCATGGAGACAGACCTCGACCTCGGTCACTACGAGAGATTCACGGGTATCCAGACGACCAAGGCCAACTCGCTCACCACGGGCCGCATCTACAAGGCAGTGATCGACAAGGAGCGCCGCGGCGACTATCTGGGCAAGACCATCCAGGTGGTGCCCCATATCACCGACGAGATCAAGCGCAACGTGAAGCTGCTCGGCAAGAAATACCACTACGACTTCGTGATCACCGAGATTGGCGGCACCATCGGCGACATCGAGAGCGCCCCCTACATGGAGGCCATCCGACAGCTGAAATGGGAGCTGGGCAAGAACGCCGTCAACGTACACCTCACCTACGTGCCCTACCTGAAGGCAGCGGGCGAGCTGAAGACCAAGCCCACACAGCACTCCGTGAAGGAGCTGCAGAGCGTCGGCATCCAGCCCGACGTGCTCATCCTGCGCACCGAGAAGCATCTTGAGGAGGGCATCATGAAGAAAGTGGCCAACTTCTGCAACGTAGACCTCGACTGCGTGATCCAGAGCGAAGACCTGCCCAGCATCTACGAGGTGCCCGTAAACATGCAGAACCAGGGCCTCGACACCGCCATCCTCCGCAAGATAGGCGAGCCTATCGGCGAGAAGCCGGCCCTCGGCCCATGGCGCACATTCCTCGACCGCCGCAACAAGGCCACCGAAGTGGTGAACATCGGACTGGTGGGCAAGTACGACCTGCAGGATGCCTACAAGAGCATCCGCGAGAGCCTCTCGCACGCCGGCACCTACAACGACCGCAAGGTGAACATCACCTTCATCAACTCTGAATATCTCACCGAAGACAACGTGGCCGAGCAACTGAAGGGCCAGGACGGCATCGTCATCTGCCCGGGATTCGGCCAGCGCGGCATCGAGGGCAAGATCATCGCTGCCCACTACACCCGCACCCACGACATCCCCACCTTCGGCATCTGCCTCGGCATGCAGATGATCGTCATCGAGTTCGCCCGCAACGTGCTGGGCTACAAGGACGCCAACTCGCGCGAGATGGACGAGAAGACTCCTCACAACGTGATCGACATCATGGAGGAGCAGAAGAACATCTCCAACATGGGCGGCACCATGCGACTGGGTGCCTACGAGTGCGTATTGAGACAAGGTTCGCACGTGTTCAATATCTATAAGAAGGAGCACATCCAGGAGCGCCACCGCCACCGCTACGAGTTCAACAACGAGTTCCAGCTGGAGTTTGAGAAGAACGGCATGATGTGCGTGGGCCGCAACCCCGAGAGCGACCTCGTGGAGATTGTGGAGATACCGGGCCTGAAGTGGTATATCGGCACCCAGTATCACCCCGAGTACCAGAGCACCGTATTGAAGCCACACCCCCTGTTTGTGGACTTCGTGAAGACAGCAATAGAAAACAAGAAATAAAAGATGAACAAGAACAACATTATCGGTTTTCTCCTGATTGCCGTAGTGCTGATAGGTTTCAGCTGGTACAACCAGCCATCCGCCGAGGAGCAGAGGGCTGCATTCGTGCAAGACTCCATCGCCAAGGCCAAGCACGCCGAGATGGAGAAAGCCAGCAAGATGGCCGCCAGCAAGCGACAGGCGGAAGCCAAGGCCAAGGTGGAGGCCGACTCCACCGCCCTCTTCCACTCTGCACTGACGGGTGAGGAAAAGAAGATTGTATTGAAGAACAACAAGGTGGAGCTGACCCTCAACACCAAGGGAGGCACCGTGGAAAAGGCCGTAATCAAGGGATATGTGGGCCACGACCTGAAGGTGAAAGACGGCTCTGCCGACCAGAAGGACGTGACACTCTTCGACGGCGCCGACCAGAGCCTCAAGTTCATGCTGGAGGCCAAGGAAGCCAACATCATCACCAGCGACCTCTACTTCACCCCATCCAGCGTGACCGACAAGAGCGTGACGCTCACCGCAGAGGCAGCCCCCGGCAAGACGCTCAGCATGACCTATACCCTGGGCGACGGCTATATGCTCCACATGAGTCTGCAGGCCGAGGGCATGGAAGGTCTCTTCTCACCTAATTATAATAAGGTGGACATCGACTGGAGCGACAAGGCTCGCCAGCAGGAGCGCGGCTTCATGTTTGAGAACCGCTACACCACCCTCACCTACC
>CAVGLH010000206.1:0-3860 GCA_963630065.1 Bacteroides fragilis
TGCGGTCGGTAAGAGGCTTCAGGCGAGTGCCCAACCCTGCTGCGAATATCATTGCTTGCATCATTCTTGCTATTATATTTTAGTAATCATCGCTCAAAAACTTTCATCAACATCTCTATCCTTTTGCCAGCAAAACCTGCTCTATCTTCTGCTCGCGGTGGCAAATCCTCACTTCCACCCCAAACTTCTCGTGGATGTGCTCCGCCAAGTGCTGGGCGGAGTATACACTGCGATGCTGGCCGCCCGTGCAGCCGAAGCTGAACATCAGGGAGGTGAAGCCTCGCTGGATGTAGCGGTTCACGTGATGGTCGGCAAGCGCATAGACCGAGTCGAGAAACTTCAGTATCTCGCCGTCATCCTCCAGAAAGCGGATCACGGGCTCGTCCAGTCCCGTCAACTTCTTGTAGGGCTCGTATCGTCCGGGGTTGTGGGTGCTGCGGCAGTCGAACACATAGCCGCCTCCATTGCCCGACGAGTCCTCGGGGATGCCCTTCTTGTAGGAGAAGCTGAACACCTTCACTACCAGCGGCCCCTTTCCGTCGTACTTGGAGAAGGTAGCAGGGCCGTCCTGCGGATGGGCACGGTAGATATTGTTGTCGGTGGTCTTGTAGCCGTCGGCACGGCTCAGGGCTACACCCTTTATCTGCTTGAACTGGGGCAACTCTGTGAGTCGCCTCAGCATATCCATCATGTAGGGATAGGGGAACACCTTCTCCCCCATCTTCAGCAGGTCGCGCAGATTCTGGATAGCTGGCGGAATGCTCTCGATGAAATGTTTCTTGCGCTCGAAATAGCCGCGGAAGCCATAAGCTCCCAATACCTGCAGGGTGCGGAAGAGCACGAAGAGGCTCAGGCGGTTCACGAAATGGCGCACCGACGGCACCTCTGTATAGTTCTTGAGCGACTGATAGTATTCCCACACCAGCTCCCTGCGCAGCTTGAACGGATATTTGGCCGATGCCTGCCACAGAAAGGAGGCCAGGTCGTAATAGAACGGCCCCTTTCTGCCGCCTTGGAAATCAATAAAGTATGGATTTCCCTGGGTGTCGAGCATAATGTTGCGCGCCTGGAAATCGCGATAGAGGAAGCTGTCCATCTTCTCCGATGTCAGATCCTTGGCGAAAAGGCGGAAGTTGGCCTCCAGCTTCAGTTCGTGGAAGTCGAGGTCGGTGGGTTTCAGAAAACAGTACTTGAAGTAGTTGAGGTCGAAGAGCACACTGTCCGCATCAAACTCGGGCTGGGGATAGCACACGCTCCAGTCCAGCCCCCGTGCTCCACGTATCTGGATGTTGGGCAGTTCCCGGATGGTCTTCACCAGCAGTTCCTTCTCCCTCTGGTTGTATCTGCCGCCAGCCTCTCGTCCGCCCTTGATGGCGTCAAAGAGCGATGTGCCTCCCAGGTCGGTCTGCAGATAGCGGAGCTCGTCTTCGCTTACGGCAAGCACCTTGGGCACGGGCAACTGCCTAAGGGCGAAATGGCGGGCAAGGCTCACGAAGGCGTGGTCCTCGTCGCGACTGGTGCCCACCACGCCCACCACCGTGTCGCCGTCTTGCTTCACGATGCGGAAATACTGGCGGTTGCTGCCCTGTCCGGCAAGCTTCACGATGCCGGCCGGCTCTTCGCCCGCCCATTGCTTATAGAGTTCGACTAACTTTTCCACTTGGCAACTATATTGAATGTTAAATGTTAAGTGTTAAGTTACAGATTCTCGTTTTCCTTGTTGCGCCTTCTCTTGCTGTCTATCTCCTGGGCGAAGTGGTCGCCCAGCAGCAGGAGCAACAATACACCGAGCGTGGCCAGGAATGAGTTCATAGCAGACATTCCCAACCCTGCCTTCGTGATATAGATGAGTCCTCCTGTCACGATGAGGAAGACCAGTGCTTTTTTCTTGTCGATAATATTCATGCTGCAAAGATACATATTTTGATTGACAATACAAAATAAAAAAGCACAAAAAAAATCGGATGTCTCCCGACAACCGATTTCCAAAAACAAACTACTTAAAAACTAATCTACTAAAACAAATCAAAAAAATATCTTTATCGACCCTTAGGTCGGTATTATCTTATCATTTTCGGGTGCAAAGTTACGAAAAAAGCCAAATCGCTCCAAATATTTTTGATAAATTTTATCATTCGCACCGTGAAAAAATATAAAAAAGGGGTAATCCGTTGAGAATCACCCCTATTTTTGATATTTTAAGTTTGCAAATCCTATATCATAAGCTTGCACATACTGTCACTGTTTGCGTACACTGCCTTACATCATGCCGCCCATGCCTGCTCCTGCGGCGGGTGCTGCTGCGGCTGGCTCAGGTTTGTCTACCAACACACACTCCGTGGTCAGGAACAAACCTGCGATGGAAGCGGCGTTCTCCAATGCCACACGCTCCACCTTGGCCGGGTCTACGATACCGGCCTGGCGCATATCCTCGTAAACATCGGTGCGGGCATTGTAACCGAAGTCGCCCTCGCCCTCGCGTACCTTATTTACTACCACCGACCCTTCGCCGCCGGCGTTGGCTACAATCTGGCGGAGAGGCTCTTCGATGGCACGCTCCACGATGCGGATACCTGTGGTCTCGTCGGCGTTGTCACCCTTCATGTCTTTCAATGCTTCGAGGGCACGGATGTAAGTGGTACCACCACCGGCCACGATACCTTCCTCGATGGCGGCACGGGTAGCGCAGAGTGCATCGTCCACGCGATCCTTCTTCTCCTTCATCTCCACCTCGGAGTTGGCACCCACGTAGAGCACGGCCACACCGCCGGCGAGCTTGGCCAAGCGCTCCTGGAGCTTCTCCTTGTCGTAAGAAGACTTGGTGTTCTCTATCTCGTTCTTGATCTGGGCCACACGGTCCTGGATGTTGGCCTTCTCGCCATGGCCGTTCACGATAGTCGTGTTGTCCTTGGTCACGGTAATCTTGTCGGCAGAACCGAGCATATCGAGTGTAGCCTGCTCCAGCTTCAAGCCCTTCTCCTCAGAGATAACTACACCGCCTGTCAATACGGCGATGTCCTCCAACATGGCCTTGCGACGGTCGCCAAAGCCAGGAGCCTTCACGGCGCAAATCTTCAGGCCGCCACGCAAGCGGTTCACTACCAAGGTAGTCAATGCCTCAGAGTCTACATCCTCGGCGATAACGAGCAATGGGCGACCACTCTCGGCTGCTGGCTGCAGGATAGGCAAGAACTCCTTCAGGTTGGAAATCTTCTTGTCGTAGAGCAGGATGTATGGGTTGTCCATCACACACTCCATCTTGTCGGCATCGGTCATGAAATAACCGCTCAGATAGCCGCGGTCAAACTGCATACCCTCTACCACACCGATGTATGTATCACGGCTCTTGCTCTCCTCGATGGTGATCACACCGTCCTTGGAAACCTTGCGCATAGCGTCTGCCAAGAGCTTGCCTATCTCAGCGTCGTTGTTGGCCGAAACGGTGGCCACCTGCTCTATCTTGTCATAGTTGTCGTCCACCTGCTCTGCGTGAGCCTTGATATATTCAACGACAGCACTCACGGCCTTGTCGATACCGCGCTTCAAGTCCATGGGGTTGGCACCGGCTGTCACGTTCTTCAAGCCCTCGGTCACGATGGCCTGGGTCAGGATGGTAGCGGTTGTAGTACCGTCGCCGGCGTCGTCGCCAGTCTTGCTGGCCACGCTCTTCACGAGCTGTGCGCCAGTGTTCTCAAACTTGTCCTCCAGTTCCACTTCCTTTGCCACGGTAACACCGTCCTTGGTAATCTGGGGAGCACCAAACTTCTTCTCGATCACCACGTTGCGTCCCTTAGGACCGAGCGTCACCTTCACTGCGTTAGCCAACTGGTCCACGCCCTTCTTCAAGAGGTCGCGGGCAT
>CAVGLH010000207.1:0-3840 GCA_963630065.1 Bacteroides fragilis
ACGAGGTCGTTGTTACGGCTCTCGGCATCAAGCGTGACCGCAAGGCTTTGGGCTACGGCTTGGAGGAAGTGAAGGGTGAGGAACTCACCAAGGCAAAGGAAACCAATGTCATCAACTCGCTCTCGGGCAAGGTGGCTGGTCTCGTCGTGCAGAATACGGCTGGCGGTGCATCCAGTTCTACCCGTGTGCTCCTCCGTGGTAATACGGAAATGGCCGGCAACAACCAGCCTCTCTATGTAGTGGATGGTGTGCCATTGGACAACACAAACTTCGGCAGCGCAGGCGAATCGGGCGGCTACGACCTCGGTGACGGTATCTCGGCCATCAACCCCGACGACATCGAGACCATGACCGTATTGAAGGGCCCTGCCGCTTCGGCTCTCTATGGTAGCCGTGCCTCTCACGGTGTCATCCTGATTACCACCAAGAAGGCTGAGAAGGACAAGATTTCAGTGGAGTACAACGGCTCGTTCACCGTAGATACGCAGTTGGCCAAATGGGACGACATACAGGAGACCTACGGCATGGGCTACAACGGTGCGCTTCCTACCTCTTCCACTGCCGGCACCAATTCCAGTTGGGGACCGAAGGCCGACGACTTTGTCTATAAGTACTTCGACGGCGAGGAGCGTTCCTTCATGATGCACCCCAACAACGCGTCCGGGTTCTTCCGTACTGGTTTCACAACCCAGAACTCGGCCATTCTTTCTGTCAACTCTGGCAAGACAGGCATGCGTTTCTCCGTTACCGATATGCGCAACAAGGACATCCTGCCTAACACCAACATGAACCGTGACAACTTCAACCTCCGTGTGAACACATCGGCTGGTCCGGTGGACTTTGACTTCACCGCCAACTACACCCGTGAGAAGGTAAAGAACCGTCCGGCACTTGGCGACTCCCAGAGCAACGTGGGCAAGAACCTCATGACTCTGGCCGGCACTTACGACCAGTCATGGCTGAAAAACTATGAGGATGCCGACGGCAACTACCAGAACTGGAACGGTAACGACCAGTACAACAAGAATCCATACTGGGATCTCTACAAGAACAGCAACACCTCCGACAAGGATGTGTTCCGTTTCACCGGCAAGGCAATCTGGAACATCGGCAAGCATTTCAAGTTGCAGGGTACCATCGGTACCGACCTCAACAAAATGAGCTTCGAGGACTTCATCGCCAAGACCACTCCCGGTACACCTGCCGGCAAACTTACCGACCAGATTTTCAACAACCGCACGCTCAATGCCGAGATTCTCGCTCTCTACAACAACTCATGGGGCGATTTCGACGTCAATGCCACAGCTGGTGGCAACATCTTCAGGGTGAACAACAAGACGACCACCAACACAGGCCTCAACCAGCAGATGGATGGCATTCAGAACATCATGAACTATCAGGAGCAGAATACTCGTGAGAGTATGTACAAGAAGCAGATCAGCTCTCTCTATGCCAGTGCGAGCCTGGGTTACAAACATACTTACTATTTGGAGGGAACCGTTCGTGGCGACAAGTCATCTACACTCCCCACCGGCAACAATACCTATGTATATCCATCCGTGTCTGGTAGCCTGGTATTCTCCGAGTTCATCAAGAACAAGAAGATAGTCAACTATGGTAAGGTGCGTGCATCCTGGGCAAAGGTGGGCAGCGATACCGATCCATACCAGTTGGCGCTCAACTATACCACGGGCAAGTACAGCTACTCTGGCTATACCATCGGTATGATAGCCAACTCCACCCAGCCAAACAAGGACTTGAAACCAACGATGACAAGTTCTTACGAGTTGGGTCTTGAGATGAAGTTCTTCAACGGCCGCTTGAGCTTGGACGCCACCTATTACAACCAGAATTCAAAGAACCAGATCTTGAGCTTGGCTTCTTCCACTACTTCTGGCTATGCTTACCGCCTCATCAATGCTGGTGAGATCCAGAACAAGGGTATCGAGATTGCCCTCAATGGCCGTGCCCTTCAAATCAAGGACTTCGCATGGGACTTGGGAGTCAACTTCTCAAAGAACAGCAACAAGGTGAAGTCGCTTACCGAAGGCATGGACTACTTCGAGTTGGCAAAGGCCACCTGGTGTGGCGTATCGGTAGGTGCCCAGGTGGGCGAGAACTATGGTGCCATCCGCGGTCATGACTACCTCTACAACGACCGGGGACAGATTGTCATCGACGAGACTACAGGTCTTCCAAAGGTAGATGAGAACATCAAGACCATCGGTAACTCTTCATGGGACTGGACCGGCGGTTTCTACACAACCTTCAGCTACAAGAATTTCCGTCTCAGTGCATCCTTCGACGTGAAGATGGGCGCCGACATCTATTCCATGTCAATGCGCTCCGCTTATCAGACAGGTAAGGCAGCGGGAACAGTGGAAGGCCGTGACGCATGGTATGCTTCCGAGGAAGCACGTCAGGCAGCAGGCATGGGCATCACCGCGTGGCGTGCCGCCGGCAACTGCAAGGGGTATGTGGCACAGGGTGTCATCGACAATGGTGACGGCACCTATCGCACAAACGACATCGCCGTGAATCCGGAGGACTACTGGAAGCACATCGCCACCAGCGTACAGAGTGCGTTCGTATATGACAACTCTTACATCAAGTGCCGTGAGATAACTTTCGGCTATACGTTCCCGGAGAGCATCTTGGGCAAGTATGTGAAGGGACTGACCGTATCGTTCGTGGCCCGTAACCCATTCATCGTTTGGAAGAATATTCCCAACATCGACCCGGACTCAAGCTACAATACCTCCGGTCTCGGCTTGGAGTATGGTTCTCTGCCATCCCGCAAGAGCTATGGTTTGAACGTGAATGTGAAGTTCTAACTTTTTTAAAAGTAAATATTACAATGAACAACAATATCAAGAAATATATAGGCAAGGGCAGCCTTGTCATGGCTTTGGGCTTGATGATGGCTGGCGCAGCGATGACATCTTGCTCGGATGATACCTTCAGCAACATCAACACCGACGAGACCAAGGTGAGTGAGCTTGACCCTAACGCACAGTTGACAACTTCCTTGTTGCAGACTTACGGCGACTTCAGTCTGATGGATACTTACCGCAACTATATCACTGGTTTCACCCAGCACTTCGCCGGTGGTTGGAACGTAACCAACTATGCTGGTTCCAATTTCGCCCAGGATGACATCTCCCGCCGCATCTGGGACCGCTACTATGAGATTTCCATCAAGAACCTCGTGGATGCTATCCACAATTCAGAAGACAAGGCAAACTTGAATGCGGCTCTTCGCATCCATCGTGTCTATCTGCTCGCTGTGTTGGCAGACACCTATGGCGATGTACCTGCCTCTGAGGCAGGCTTGGGCTACATCTCTGGTATTTCCACTCCCAAGTATGACACCGTGGAGGAACTTTACGGCTGGTTCTTTACCGAGCTTGACGCTTGCGAAAAGCAGTTGGGTACGGGTACTGACGCCATTTCTGGCGACGTTACCAGTTTGGGCGGCGAAACCGGCAAGTGGAAAAAATATGCCAATGCGCTCCGTATGCGTTATGCCATGCGCATCTCTGACGTAAATCCTCAGAAAGCTCAGGAGGAGTTTGAGAAGGCAGTGGCTGCCGGTGCCATCGCCAGTGCCGCCGACGATGCTTACATCAAGTATGCGGATTCTCCATACACATATTATGACGGTGCCAACGACTACGATTTCCGTACCAATGCACTGTGCGAAATTCTCTATGGACAGGATGCCACATCGCCGACATTCGTAAGTTCTACACTGTACTATCAGTTGAAGAATACCAACGACCCCCGTCTCTACCGCATCTGCCGTCACTACTACAACATCAAGCGTAGCCAGGTGAAGCC
>CAVGLH010000208.1:0-3827 GCA_963630065.1 Bacteroides fragilis
GGTGATTCAGCCCAACGGCGGCATCATCATCGAGTAGGGGAAAGAGCAGTTTTTAAAACTGTCAGTGTCAGCGTTCGAGGGGGATGAGATTCTGCGTTTTGCAGTATCAAGCCGCTTAACGCTCTATGCAATAGGGGAGTGGCGTTTTTTTTGCCATTGCTAAACAATAAAAGCAAGGAACCCTTGGCGTAATCCAGCCAAGGTTTTCTTGCTTCTATTTTGTAAATTCAGATTCCACAAGTATTATTTATTACTTCACGAGCACCACCAGGTACTTGCTCGTACTCCAGAACATCTGTGGGTTGGTGATGCGCAGGGTATACTGCTTGTTGGCGTCCCGCATCAGAAGGTAAGAGCTGGACGGATGGGTGGTGAGCAGCTTGGCCGACTTGGACATCAGCTTGATTTCAGAGATGTCACGGATGTCGACCTTGGTGAAATAATTCTTGTTGAAATTGCCCGTCATCACCTTGCCGTCTTCGATGATGTGCTGTTCCTTCAATTCCTTCTTGGTGCCAAACACATACCAGGCCGTGTTGATCTGCTTGTCCTGTGCGTTGATGGTCTCGCTCTGCTTTTGGTTGGTGTTGGTGAGATTGGTGGTCTTCGTATTGAGATTATTGATTGTCTCGTCGAGTTCGGCAATGTGGATGTCCTTGCCATCCAGTTCCTCGCGGAGAGACTGCAGCTGCTTGTCCTTTTCTTCCAGCTGTTTTTGCAGATTAGTGATGGTCTTCTTGAACTGCTCGCCCTGGAAGGAGCTGTTGGCCAGCTGCTTCTGCAATTTGGCAATCAGCTCGCGGTTCTGCTGCATACGGGTGGCGATGAACTGCACGCTCTCCCTGAGCTGCTGCTTCTTGTTGGCCCCCTCGCCGTTCTTGAGGACGGTCACTCTGTTTTCAGCCTCGTTGATCTTGTTGAGTCCATCCTGAATCTCATTGAGCGTGCCCATCATATCATTGAGTTCACTATCCTTCTGAGCAATGATATTGTTCAGTGAATCTTCCTGCTGAGACGAAGTCTCCGTAGTGTTCTTGCTGGCGTTATTGCATCCAGTCAAGCAAAAGGCAGCTAAGCATGCCACAAATAATAGCTTTTTCATAAGCATTCTTTTTGTTTGTTTTTATTATTGTTTTTCTTTTCACTGCGTTTCCTTTCCTTTATTTCCTCTTTCAATTGCCGTGGGTCTTTGCCTGCTAATACAATGACAAATTCTCCCCTGGGTTCCGTCTCCTCGAAATGGGCTATCACCTCGGCCAGAGTGCCCCGCACGCTTTCCTCGTGTATCTTCGAAATTTCCCGGCAACAGCTCACCTGCCTGTCCTGGCCAAACACCTCGGCAAACTGCTGCAAGGTCTTGACCACCCGGTAGGGAGACTCATAGAATATCATCGTGCGCGCCTCGTCCTTGAGCGATTCCAGATAGGTCTGGCGTCCCTTCTTTTGGGGGATGAATCCCTCGAAGCAGAAGCGGTCGCAGGGCAAACCCGACGACACGATGGCAGGGATGCAAGCCGTGGCCCCAGGAAGGGTCTGCACGGTGATGCCCGCCTTGGCCGCCTCGCGAGCCAGATAGAATCCAGGGTCGCTGATGCCCGGTGTGCCGGCATCGCTGATCAGCGCAATGGTTTCGCCCGCCTTCAGACGGTCTACGATGCCGGCCGAGGTGCCGTGCTCATTGAACTTGTGGTGAGCCATCAGCCGGTTCCTGATGTCGAAATGTTTCAGCAGGACACTCGATGTCCGAGTGTCCTCCGCAAGCACCAAATCAGCTTCTTTCAAAACCCTGACGGCTCGCATTGTCATGTCCTCCATATTGCCTACCGGAGTCGGTACGATGTATAATATGCCCATATGTGGGTACAAATATAGTTAATTAATCTTTCTTGGCAAAAAAAATGATGTTTTCTTTGCATTTTTTTAAACCTTATTATTAATTTTGCCATTGAAATGACAGAAAATCTTATTGGGGAGACACACCGCCCCGGCAGAATCGAAGTGGTGTGCGGGTCGATGTTCTCCGGGAAAACGGAGGAATTGATCCGAAGGATGAAGCGAGCCAAATTCGCCAAGCAGAAGGTGGAAATATTCAAGCCTGCGATCGACACTCGCTACTCCGAGGAAGACGTTGTGAGCCACGACAGGAACTCCATCCGGTCCACTCCCATCGACTCCTCGGGTTCTATTCTATTATTGGCTTCCGACATCGATGTGGTGGGTGTCGACGAAGCCCAGTTTCTTGACAACGGATTGGTGGAGGTTTGCAACGAGCTGGCCAACCGCGGTGTGCGTGTCATCGTGGCCGGTCTCGACATGGACTACAAGGGGATGCCCTTTGGGCCCATCCCCGAGCTGTGCGCCATTGCCGACGAGGTGACCAAGGTGCACGCCATCTGCGTGAAATGCGGAGCCTTGGCCTACGTGAGCCACCGCCTGGTGCACAACGACAAGCGAGTGCTGCTGGGCGAGCAGGACGAGTATGAGCCGCTCTGCCGCGAATGCTACCAAAGGGAGGTGGAAAATGGAAGAAAGGAGTCTGAGGTTTAGAAGTTAGTAGTTATGGCAAAGGAAATTACATTCGACAGGTTTATACGATGGGCAGGGATAGCCGTTCTTGTCCTTGCCGTGCTTTTCGTCACCAACTATCTGAGCGGCGTGCTCCTGCCATTCTTCATCGCATGGTTTTTTGCCTACCTGCTCTATCCCGTCGTGAAGTTTATCGAGAACAGGCTCCGTATGAGGTCGCGCGCAGTATCCATCGTCCTGGCGATGGGTGCCGTGATTGCCATCACGGGCGGTGTGCTGTGGCTCATCATCCCCCAGATGGTCGACCAGTTTGACAAGCTGGGCTATGTGCTGACCCGCTGGCTCCACCAGACTACCCATACCAACAACCTTACGGCCTTGATCAAGGAATGGGTCATTTCCAACCAAGACCAGGTGGAACGTTTTCTGAGGAGCAGGGATTTCAGCGACACCCTGAAGACAGCCATGCCCAAGGTGTTCTCTGTAGTGAGCCAGACGGCCAACGTCATCATCAGCATAGTGGCCTCGATGATCACCTTATTATATATGTTCTTCATCCTGCTCGACTATGAGACGCTTACCGCCAACTGGATTCGCATCTTTCCGAAGAAGAACCGCCCCTTCTGGCATTCGTTGATGAAAGACGTGGAGCGGGAGCTCAACAACTACATCCGGGGCCAAGGCATGGTGGCTCTCTGCATGGGCGTGATGTTCTGCATCGGCTTCACCATCATCGGTTTTCCGATGGCCATTGGTTTGGGCATCCTGATAGGCATCATGGACCTCGTGCCCTACCTGCACACCTTTGCCTTGATTCCCACGGCATTCCTCGCCATGCTCAAGGCGGCAGACACGGGCCAGAACTTCTGGCTGGTCTTTGGCCTGGCCGTGCTGGTGTTCTGCGTGGTACAAATCATCACCGACATGATTGTGACCCCGAAGATTATGGGCAAGGCGATGGGGCTGAACCCCGCCATCCTGCTTCTGAGCCTCTCGGTATGGGGAGCCTTGCTGGGGTTTATCGGGCTGATTGTGGCTTTGCCCCTCACCACGCTGATCATAGCCTACTGGCAGAGATACGTGACCAAGGAAAAGCCTCAAGAAGAGGAGATTTTTATGCCAGACATACCGGAATCTGCCGCAAAAATGAGCCAAAACGAAGAAAAACAATAAAAAAATGCCTAATTATTTGGCCGTTTCATTTTTTTGTTGTACCTTTGCACTCGCTTTCAAGCGTAATGAGAATGATTGACTCGCTAGCTCAGCTGGTAGAGCACAACACTTTTAATGTTGGGGTCATG